>CAUJFM010000314.1 GCA_963169595.1 Bacteroidota bacterium
GCGGTACATGCCCTCGTTGATGGCCCGTGAGCGCTTCCGCACCCTGCACCTCACCCTGCTGGGCTTGATCGCGGCATCCGCGGTGCTGCGCCTGGCACGTCCACTGCTGCAGGGGGCCATCGGACCGGACCAGGCCACGGCCTACCTGAGCCTTGTTCCCATCGCCACGCTGCTGCTGGGGTACAGCATGTACCGCTGGCAGGGGCAGGTCTTCGAATGGGTCGGCTGGGGCAACGCGGTGGGAGCCTTCGGCCTGTTGAACGACCTCAGCGGGTTCGTGAAGGATGGCGGGGACCTGTGGACCTTGACCGGGCGGGTCCTGAGCGTGTCCATCGGCGGCGTGGCGCTCTATCTCGCACACCAGGTGTTCACCAAGCCGAAGGTGGAGAAGGATCCGATGACCGGCATGGAGCGCGTGGTGTTCAAGGAGGAGAGGTTGATCTGATACGGCGCCTCGCAGGTCCTTATTCCGTGCTGACCGACGTCAGCTGATCGCGCCCTCAGCATGCGAACTTCGTGGCATGCGGCACGTGGTGCTTGGACTGGTGATGGCCCTGCTGGCGGTCTCCAGTCGGGGCCAGGACAGCACACGCATCGCTCCGAAATGGGCGCTTGACCTATACCTGGGAGGAGGCGGCAGCATGGACGTGACCGCACGCACAGGCCATGATGACACAGGGACCATCGATCTGGCCGGCTGGTTCCACCTGGGCGTTGGCGTGGACCGGCGCATCGCCGGGCGGTGGAGCGGACGCCTCAGCTTCGGTTACGAGATGGGCGGTTGGAAGGCCACCGGCACCACCAACCCCTTCGCACCACCGAACAACGCCGCAGACCGATGGGCGATCGAGGCCGGCGCTGTGGTCCAGTTGTACCGCGCTGCACAGAGCCAGTTCAACCTGCAGGGCGGTGCGCGGCTGTTGTTCGGCATGCACGTGCCCACTACCATCACGCTCGATAGCACCACCACGGCCAGTGACCTGCGCACCCTCACGCTGCACTACCGGCCGTCCGTATCGCCCGTGTTGGCGATCGGGTGGCGGTGGCGGCCAACACCGACGTCGGTGGGCGCGCTCAGCACCAGCCTCGGCATCACTTGGTTCCACTGCACCTACGATGGCGTGGAGCTTCCGCATGATGTGCCGGTCCTTCCCGAAGGCCTGTACCCACTGACAGGTACGCACGCAGGTTGGCAGCTGCTGTTCACCATCGGGTACGGTGGTTGGTCGCCGATCTGATCTACGGCCACAGCTGCCGCCAGCAGAGGAGGAAGAACTGTAGCGCGGCCAGCACACCGGATGCGGCAAGTCCCACCGCTCAATGCGGCAGGAAGAAGCCCCAGTACGCGCACCCGGCCAGCACGGGAAGCAAGAGGACGAAAGCCGGCAGCAGCGGCCAGCGCTCGCCCCGGTGCTGGCGCAGCCGAAGGAACAGCACCACCGCCACGGCCAGCAGCAAGTAGGGCAGCGCGGCCAGCGCGGGATGCACATCGCCCAGGCCGAAGTAGGAGACCTGCTCCAACGTGAGCAGCACGCCCACCAGTCCCACCAGGGCCACCAGCCCGAGACCGGCCAGCACCAGCGGCCAGCTCGTGCGCACCGGCAACCGCCGCAACCGACGTACCCCGTTCACGAGCAGCCACACACCGAGGATGAAGCCCCACAGCACGGCAGCTCCGCCCCAGATCATCAAGCCCTGGAAGAGCCAGCGTTCGTGGAAAGGCGTGCGGTAGGTCTGCAGCGCCTGGAAGGCCTTGTTCGGTGGGAAGAGCGAAGGCAGGTCCACCTCATGTGCGCCCTTCAGCAGTTCCTCGCGCAGGTCGAAGGTGATGCGGTGGTCGTAGTCGTGGTAGAAGGCCACGTGCACCCGGCCGCTGTCGGGTTCGAAGAGCGTGCTGAAGAAGGTGCCGTTCCCCAGGAAGTCCCGGCAGGACTGCATGCCTTCCAGAACTGACCACGCGCCGTTCACCGTTGGCGACACACCGGCCTGCAACAGGTCGCGGCCCTGTTGCAGGCGGGGTATGGGGATCGCGTCATGGTCCGTGCCGCCGCTCAACCGCCAGTTGCCCACCGCGAAGGATGGCTCCACGCCGATCAGGATGGTGTCGTTCTGCACCACGGCATAGCGGCCCTGCGCATCGGCCAGGAAGATCATGCTCTTGTGCAGGAGCATCAGGTCATGCCCCTGCAGGAAGGCCACCGCTTCTGGGACATCGCGGCATCGTTCCAGCGTGCGGTTGGTCAGTTCACTGAAGTCCAGCGCCGGCTTGCCGGGCGAAGGCGCCATGTCCTTCGGCTGGATCGTGAGCCCGTCGAAGACCAGTCCGGCCTCGTTCATGCCCAACTGATCCATCCAGGGCATGTACGGGTGACCCCGCCAACTGCTGAAGTACACCGCCCCGAGCTGGCCCGCCTCACCGGGCACGAAGCGCACGCGGCCATGCACGCACCACGAGTCTTCGTTGTTGCCCACGAAGGTGCGGCCGCCTTCGTGGAGGATGAAAGCGGTGCAGGCGAAGGCCCATAAGGGCAGGACGCTGGTGAATAGA
>CAUJFM010000315.1 GCA_963169595.1 Bacteroidota bacterium
AGCCTGAGCAGCGTGGAGCCCGAGGTACGCACGGTGAGCGTGGACATCTACGACCTCTCCGGCAAGCGCGCGATGGCACGTACCATCGCCGTACAGGATGGCTTCGTGAACACCAACGTGGAGCTCGGCAGCCAGCTGGCCGGCGGCCTCTACATGGTACACATCACCGCCGGCGACAAGACCTACACCGAGCGCCTGGTGATCCAGCCGTAAGGGAACAGCCCCCATTCGAACGGGAAGCCCCGCGCCAATGGCGCGGGGCTTCTTGCTTGGATACCATCGGGACAACGAGGCGCTGCCCTGATCCAACGCAGCCGCACGTCTTCACTTCCTCTCTACCGAGCGGAACAGACCGCTTCTTGGTTACCGCCTCCGTACGTGAAGGCCCCGGACATGCCTCCCATGGGCGGCGGCATGGACATGATGTGATCCGTGCCCGTAACGGACGTGGAAGCCCCGGCCCCCAACGGCCGGGGCTTCTTCTTTCCGGCCATGGCGACACGCGCGCGGTTCCGCGCATCCCCACCTGCATCGAGGCAATACCACATGCTCCTGCTTCAGCGAGACATCACATACCCGTTCAAGCGCACGAGTAGCCAGGCCTTGGCCTGATCGTTCACATCCGGACGGTCTCCCCGATGAACGGTAGAACCAGATCACCGACACATGAACGCGAGGACCCTTACCCTATTGATCCCCATCGTTGTCGCATGTGAGTCCGCCACGGCACAGGTGCCCGTATTGTTGAAGGACATCAACCCATCCGGCAATTCCAATCCCGGCTTGTTCACCTGCGTCGGCGATATGGTGTACTTCAGTGCCACGGACGGCGTGAACGGCATGGAGCTCTGGAAGACCGATGGCAGCGAGGCCGGCACCCTGATGGTGAAGGACATCAACCCGGGCACGGGCAGCAGCGCCCCTCGGGATCTCATGCTGATGAACGGCGTCCTGCATTTCATCGCGACCGGCGCTGGCATGGAGCCGGAATTGTGGCGGACGGACGGCACGGAAGCCGGCACCCAACTGGTGCTGAGCAGGACCGATGTTCCGGGGCTTCTGGAGTGGATCACGTTCGTGGCCTTCCCCGATTCCGGGCCCGGCGGGAGCGACCGCATCTTCTTCAGAGGGTACGATGCCGACCACGGGCGCGAGCTGTGGAGCACCGATGGAACGCCAGCGGGCACGCTGCTCTTCCTCGACATCAACCCGGGCACTGCCAACAGCAGCTTCCAGGATCCCATGGCCCACGATGGCATGCTCTACTTCACCGCGAATGATGGCCTCACGGGCAGCGAGCCCTGGATGAGCGATGGTACCGTGGCAGGCACGCACCTCATCGCCGAGACCATCGCGGGTCCGGCAAGTTCGGGCACCTCACCTTCGAACTACCGGGCGGCGGGCGGGCTGATATTCTTCCGCGCAGGCACCAGTGCCACAGGCGATGAATTGTGGGCCACCGATGGAACCGTGCCGGGCACCGGCCTGGTCAAGGACATCTTCCCCGGCGCCAACTCCAGCCTGCCCTCCAACCTTCTGGAGCACAATGGACAACTGCACCTACGCGCGTTCCCCACGACGGGCAGCAGCACCGCCTTGATCTGGCAAAGCGATGGAACACAGTCCGGCACCGTTTCCTGGAACACCTTCGGCTATACCAACCCGGACAACTTCTGCAGCCACGATGGGGCCTTGTACGTCACGGCCCTCGGGACCACCACCTATCGGCAGCTCTGGCGCACGGATAACACCGCCCCAGGCACCTATGAGATCCCCTACCCCGGCAGCGATGTGATCTCGCCGTTCTCGAACGCGGCTCCCATGCTCAGCTGCAACGGCACTTTATTCTTCCGTGCGAACTACCTCACGAGCACGGGCCTGGAGCTCTATGTGCTGAACCTGACGACGGGGAGCGGAGCGCACGATAGCGATGGCATCCGCATCTACCCGATCCCCGCTACCGACGGCGTGTGGATCGATCTTGGTGAAGCTTCCGATGGAAACGCGACGGTAACCATCATCGACCTGCAGGGCCGGGTCATCGGATCCTCACCATCGCTCGTTGCCGTCGGCACGGGACGCTTCCGGGTCCCGCTGGAGGGCGTGGCCCCCGGCACCTACCTCATCCACCTGAAGGTGGGCGGGAAGCGCTGGAGCAAGCGGATCATCAAGGCATAGGCGCCCCAACGGATGAGGAGCCCCGGTCAGATGGCCGGGGTTCCTCAATTCCTGCTTGTGTTCGTTCACATCGGGCAGGCCACCCCGATAAATGGCAGACCCGGATTCCATCCACAAAAGGAAACCACCACCCATGAGAACCTCTACACTGGTCACCGCCATCACCCTCGGCATCGCTACAATGGCGGGCACCCCGCCAACGACCTCCAGGCTGGAAGGCCGTTCATCTGCTCCCACTGGCTTCGAGGAGAACAAGGGACAGGTGCGCAGCACCACCGGCGAGGCCGCACCCTTCGTGCGTTTCCACCTGGCCCAGGGCAACACCCACCTGTTCCTGCTGGAGAACGGCATCGCCTACCAATTCAACCGAACGCACTACCCGGCCGGGTACCAGGAAGCGCAGGCGGCCGGTCATGATCCGGAAAAGCAAGAGCAACTGGATGCCTTGCGCAGCCAGATCCGCTTGGAGACCTTCCGCATGGACATGCGCTTGGAAGGCGCGGACCCGAATGCGCGCATCACCACCGAGGGCCGCAGCACCGACTACACCCAGTACTACAACCATGAAGCTTTGGGGGTACACAGCTACACCAAGGTGATCTATCACGATGTGTACCCCGGGATCGACTGGGTGGTCTACACGACAGATGCGCGTCACTCCGGAGCTCCATCCGGGGTGAAATACGATTTCGTGGTAAGCCCCGGCGCTGATCCGAACGCGATCCGCCTGCGTTTCGAGCACCACGAAGAATTGGAAGTGAATGCCAACGGCGAACTCATCCATGGCAACCGCATGGGGCGCTTCACGGAAGAGCGGCCGGTGAGCTTCCAGGGTGGGAAGGAGATCGCGACGCGTTTCGTGCTTGAAGACGACGTCCTCCGCTTCGCCATTGAGGCCTACGACCACAGCCGCACGCTGACCATTGATCCTGCGCGCGTTTGGGCCACGTACTATGGCGGCCCGGACAATGACATCGGCCGCAGCTGCACAACGGACGCCAACGGTGACGTCTACTTGGCAGGATACACTTGGTCGCTTTCGGCGATCGCAGCGGGTGGCCATCAGAATACACTAGGCGGGGGCTTCAGAGATGCCTATCTCGTTAAGTTCAATAGCAACGGGCAACGACTTTGGGCCACCTATTATGGAGGAACGGATTACGACGAAGGATACGGGAGCGCTACTGACGCCGCCGGGAACGTGTTCCTGTGCGGGATGACTTGGTCCAGCAACGGCATCGGATCGGGTGGCCATCAGGATACATACGCAGGAGGCCAAGGCGATGCTTTTCTGGTGAAGTTCGACCCCACTGGTGCGCGTCTGTGGGCCACATACTACGGCGGGCCTGGTCAAGACCGCGGCTTTTCATGCGCAGTGGATGTCAACGGCAGTGTGTACCTAGCCGGTATCACGCTTTCCACCTCAGGTATCGCAAGCGGTGGCCACCAGAATACGATGGGTGGATCCTCCGATGCTTATCTGGTCAAATTCAGTTCTGGTGGAACCCGCGAGTGGGGCACCTATTACGGCGGCAACAATGGCGCCGAGGGCTTCTCATGCACAACGGATGGTAGCGGGAATGTTTATCTGGCGGGCAACACGTCCTCCACTTCCAATATCGCGGCGGGTGGCCATCAAAGCGACCTCGCTGGCATGCTCGATTGCTTCCTCGCCAAGTTCAACAGTGCCGGTGTGCGGTCATGGGCCACATATTACGGCGGGCCTGAACCGGATGGGGAAGGCCGTGTGGCAACGGATAACGCAGGCAATGTATTTCTGATCGGAAACACCAGTTCAACTTCCGGCATTGCTTCGGGCGGGCACCAAGAAACCTATGGCGGTGGATTGCGCGACGGCTTTGTCGCGAAGTTCAATGGTGATGGGCAACGGCTTTGGGGCACATACTACGGAGGAAGCGATGATGATCTAGCCAGCTCATGCGCTATCGATGGCAGCGGCAATGCCTATATCGCAGGTCGTTCCGGATCGCAAACAGGCATAGCTGCTGGCGGTTTTCAGAACATCCACGGAGGGTTGAGCGATGCGTTCCTGGTGAAACTCAACAGCGGTGGACAAAGGTTGTGGGGGACCTATTATGGTGGATCCGGTGCCGACCAAGGCTACGGTTGTGCTGTGAATGACGATGACCATGTTTTCCTTGCAGGCACCACCCCGCCCGGTACGGGTATGGCAGATGGGGGACACCAGAACACTTTTGGCGGTGGCTCCGGCGATGCCTTCCTGGTCAAGTTCGAAGGTGGTTCCGAAGGCATTTCCACGGGTAGCATTCCTGGGCCGCTTTGCTCAGAGACTCCCGTGAGCGTCCCCTTCACCACCACGGGCATCTTCAACGCCGGAAACACCTTCACGGCGCAACTCTCCGATGCTTCGGGCAGCTTCGCCGATCCGGTGGCCATCGGCAGCTTGAGCGGCACCACCAGTGGCTCGATCGACGCAACGATACCGGGAGGAACGACAACGGGTACTGGCTATCGCATCCGCGTGGTGAGCAGCGATCCAATATTGGAAGGAGATGACAATGGCGCTGACGTCGTGATCACTGCTCCTGGGGAGCCCTGCGATGATGGCGTTTCCAATACGCTGAACGACGTGGTAAGCGCGGAGTGCGTGTGCGCAGGTACGCCCACACCCATCACGCTCGTCGGTCAATTCAACCCAGCGAATGCGGGTGGTTTTTGCGGTATCGCTTACGATGCAGATAGTGCGTTGGTCTGGGCGTACGACTGTAGTGCCACCATCATTCAACAGTACACCTCTGCCGGGACTGCTGTGCGCTCCATTCCCCGCGCCGGAGAATCCAGCAACGATGCCGACCTGAGCATGGCGCCCGCTCAGATCGTGCTCGGCAGCTCCATGGTTCCAAACGGTCGCTTGCTCTTCTTCAATGGCGAAACGGGTACGGCGGACATCTACGGCATTGAGCAAGGCCCCGGTACCATCATCGATACCCTCGTTACCGCGTTCGGTCTCAACCACGTGGTCGGCGGCGCCTACCATCCGTTCCGCAACACCTACTTCCTCGTGCAGGACGATGATGCCAACACAGTGGACGAGAACCGCGTGGCCGAGGTCGATCCGGCAACAGGCGCCGTCCTCAACACCTGGCAGTTCACCGGCATTTTCGCCGTCAACTACGGCGATCTGGAAATATCGGCGGCTACCGGCAACATCTTCCTCGTCAGCAACAGCCAGAACAATGTGGCTGAATTCACACCGGAGGGTGCCTTGGTGTACATGCACCCGCTGCCCCCGGGTGTTACTGCGCTCAGCGGCCTCTCCTTGGACTGTGCCACCGGTACCGCATGGGCCTGCAACTCCAGCGGTGTCATCTACAACCTGGGCGGCTTCCCCTGTCAGTTGGCCGACCTCTGCCCCGGCGGCCCCGAACCGGGTACGCCCTGCGATGATGGCAATGCCGGCACCGTGAACGATGAGATCAACGCGGATTGCGACTGCGAAGGCGAACTCACCACAGGGCTATCGGGAACAGGAACCACCGGAACCGATCTGCGCGTGTGGCCGAACCCCGCGACCGATGAGGTATGGATCGATATCGGTGAGGCGGGCAGCGCGCCCGCGACGCTGGTCGTGCGGGATCTGCTCGGCAGGACCATCACCTCGCTGGGCCCGATCAACGCCAGCGGACCAGGCCTGTATCTGGTGCAATTGGGCGCATTGGCCCCTGGCACCTACATCCTGGACCTGGGCGTAGGCCAAAGGCAGTGGAGCCGCCGCCTGATCAAGGGCTGAAAGCCCGGCATGGATGAGGGAGGTGGCTTCATTCTTCACCGATCCGGCAGCCGATCGTTCACATTGCCCAACATGGTCCGATGTACGAGCAACCACCCTGTTCAACCACCCAAAAACCTACCCTCATGAAAGCACGCAACAACCTGCTCGCAACCGCGCTGGCCCTGGCCGTACCGCTGTGTACGTGGGCGCAAACGGAGAGCGAGCCGAACGACAACATCGCCAACGCGAACACGATCACCTTGGGTACCGCCATGAACGGCGACATGGGTGGGGCACCTTGCGGCTCGGGCACAAGCGACGACTTCTTCCGCTTGGACCTGCTGGCGGATGGCCAACTCACCTTCAACACCAACGCGGCCAACTCGGGTGCCGGCTCTGCGTTGCTGCGCTTGTACGTGTACAACAGCGGCGGCAGCCAGATCGCCTACTTCGACCATGTCACCGGGGCGAACAGCGTTCCCTCCAGCGTGAGCACGGATTGGGTATGTGCGAGCAAAGGCACGTACTATGTCCGGACCTACCGGCTCAGCGGCAGCGTGTGCTACACCTACGCCCTCACCGTGAGCTTGACCGCCCCGCTCTTCGCGGACGACCTGGAACTCAATAACAGCAAGGCCGATGCGGATGCCAACCCCTTGCTGCCCGAGAGCACCACGACAGAGGGTCACATCAACTTCAACCACTACGGGGATAACACGGATTGGTACCACATCCAAACCCCGGGGAACGGCGTACTGAACGTGATCCTGGCTTCCGAGGCCTCGGCGGCAGGCAACATCCGGGTGTATGTGCACAACGGGGGCGGTGCCCAGCTCGACTATTATGACAGGGCGATAGGCACGGGCGGTGTCGCGGCCGTAGACACTGTTTCCTTGAGTTGCTACGGGGCGGGCGACTATTACTTGCGCATCTATAGTCTGTCCGCCTGCGGTGTCAGTTACCAGCTGAGCTGGTATATGACGGCACCGTTGTTCGCCAACGATGCCGAACCCAACAACAACAAGGCCCAGGCCGACTTGAATCCCATCCTGCCCGCGAATACGGCGAGAGAGGGTCACATCAACTTCAACAACTACGGCGATAACGTGGATTGGCACCATATCCAAACCTCGGGGAACGGCGTCCTGAACGTGGTCCTGGCTTCCGAGGCAGTGGCGGCAGGCAACATCCGGGTGTATGTGCACAACGGGGGCGGCGCCCAGCTCGACTTTTATGACAGGGCGGTAGGCACGGGCGGCATCGCGGCCGTGGACACTGTTTCCTTGAGTTGCTACGGGGCGGGCGACTATTACTTGCACGTCCAAAGCCTGTCCTCCTGCGGTGTCAGTTACCAGCTGAGCTGGTACATGACGGCACCGTTGTTCGTCAACGATGCCGAACCCAACAACAGCAAGGCTGACGCGGATGCCAACCCCATCTTGGCGCATGGTGTGGTCACCGAAGGACAGGTGAACTTCTCCCACTACGGCAACAACGCGGAATGGTACCACATCCAAACACCGGTGAACGGCGTATTGAACGTGACGCTCGCTTCGGAGGCCGCCGGGGGAGGCAACATGCGCATCTATGTGTACAACGGGGGCGGCAGCCAGTTGGCGTATTTTGACACACCAGTGGGTACTGGCGGCGTTCCGGCCACCGGCACGGTATCGTACGACTGCTACGGGCAAGGCGACTACTACCTGAACGTGGTGAGCCTCAGCCCCTGTGGGGTCAGCTACCAGTTGAGCTATACGATCACCCCGGCGCCTTTCACCAACGACACCGAACCGAACAACACCACGGCAACTGCCTTGGCGTTCGATCCGGAGGCCTATTCCCTGCATGGGAACCTGGACTTCAACCATTACGGGGACAACATGGACTACTACAGCATCCACGTCGTTGGTCTGGTCCCCATCACCTTCGACCTGGAGATGGATGCGGGATCGGCCGGAACTCTCCGGATATACTTGTACAACAGCGGCGGCTCGCAGATCGACTACACCGACATTCCGTTCGCGGGCGGGCATGCGCTCACTGCTGCTACGGTGAACTTCACGGGACCATTCAGCGGGAACTACTATCTGAGGCTGACCACCCAGTCATCCTGCGGCCTCAGCTACCGGCTCCCGTGCAACGACGATGACGACGACGGCGTGTGCAACACATTCGACCTCTGCCCCGGCACCCCCAACGGCGATGGCGTGAATGGCGACGGCTGTGCCTGCTCCCAGCTCACCGTGGATGACGGCGACCCCTGCACCTTGGACGAGTGCAGCAACGGCATCGTGACCCACACCTTCCAGGATGCCGACGACGACCAGACCTGCGATGCCAACGACGGTTGCCCCAACGATCCCAACAAGATCGCTGCTGGTGCCTGCGGCTGCGGCAACACCGATGTGCCCACCACCTGGTACGCGGACAACGACGGTGACGGCTTTGGCGACCCCAACAACAGCCAGGCCGGCTTCACCTGCGACCAGCCCATGGGCCATGTGGCCAACAACACCGACCTCTGCCCCACGGACATCAACAAACAAGTGCCTGGTGCCTGTGGATGCGGCGTGGCCGATACCGACACCGACAACGACGGCATCGCCGACTGCAACGACAACTGCCCGAACCTGGCCGGGGTGCAAGGTGATGCCTGCGACGACCTCGACGCCAACACCACCGGCGACGTGATCGACGCCAACTGCGAGTGCCACGGCACGCCCCAGGGCGGATGCGTACAGAACGAGGTGATCCTCTCCATCCACGGCGATGGTGTGAGCAACGTGGGATGGACCCTCTACGACCAAGGCGGCAACACGGTGGCTTCGGGTGGGCAGGTCTACCCCAACGGCGACCACGCCCAGACCCTCTGCCTCGCCGATGGATGCTACCGCTTGGCCGTGACCGACGGTGAAGGCGATGGCATACTCGGTGGCGGATACCTGCTCACCACCGCCGCAGGACAACGGATCATCGACAACACCGCCAACTTCAGCAGCGGATCCCTTAGCGCCATCAGCGGCAACCAGACCTTCTGCCTGCCGATCGGATCCGACAAGCCCATCTTCGCCAGCTGCGACAAGCTGGACTGGGTGAACAACAAGTTCATCGTGGCCACCGCGAACCCCACCGTTTCCGCACAGTACGGCGTTACCAACACCACCAGCGGCTACGAGTTCTGGTTCTACGACCCCAACGGCAGCTACAGCTTCCGCCGCTTCCGCAGCCACGCCACCAGCGATGGCTACGGGTCCGGTGCGCTGCGCGCCTGCCACTTCAAGGTGAACGGCTGGACCAACAGCATGGCCACCCCGCACCTGCCCGCGAACACCCTGCTCAACGTGCGCGTGCGCGGTCGTGTGGCCGGTAACAACCTGGCGTTCGGCCCTGCCTGCCAGTTCAAGATCGATGCTGCTCTCGCGGCTTGCCCACGCGTGAAGCTGCAAGACGACCCGGCCAACACCAGCGACTACAGCTGTGGCGTGAACCGCGAGTTCGGTGGTGCCAGCCGTCCGGCCAACCGCATCTACGCCAACCCGCCGCAGCCCGTGCCCGCCGTGGCCAGCAGCAACGTGCGCTACCAGTTCCGCTTCCGCATCGCGGGTGAGGGCATCTGCATCGTGCGTCCGCCCCAGAAGAGCGCGCAGCTGGTGCTGAACTGGACCAACGGTACACCGCTCCAGTGCAGCAAGACCTACGCCGTGGATGTGCGCGTGAGCCTCAACGGCGGCGCCACCTGGTGCTTCGGACCCGGTAGCTCCAGCCAGGCCGCAGCATGTGCCGATACCGACGACTGGGGCAAGGTCTGCGAGGTGACGATCAACTGCCAGGAGATGGATGGCGGGAACAACAGCATGGCCCTGATGGGTGATGGTGTGTTCACCCTCTACCCCAACCCCAACCACGGCGACCAGCTCTTCCTGAACGTGACCAACGTGCAGCAGGGCGTGAACACCGTGAACGTGGATATGTACGACCTCTCCGGCAAGCGCGTATGGGCACGTACCATCGCGGTACAGGACGGATTCGTGAAAACGAACCTGGACCTGAACGGCGACCTGGCCGGCGGCATGTACATGGTACACATCACCGCGGGCGACAAGGCCTACACCGAGCGCCTGGTGATCCAGCCGTAAGGCACGCATGCGATAGGGGAAGCCCCGACCGCCGCAAGGTGGGCGGGGCTTCCTGCTTCAACCACCCGATCACAGCAGCGGGCGATGTGCGGGGCGAGCGGTGGGCGTGGGTGGTGCGGGGGGGCTACCTTCGCCCCGCACCACCCAGGTACCTGCCCATGATCGAAGTACAAGGCATCGTGAAACGCTTCGGGAACCACACCGCGCTCGATGGCGTGAACATGACCGTTCCCGAAGCACAGGTGTTCGGCCTGCTCGGGCCCAATGGCGCCGGCAAGACCACCCTCATCCGCATCATCACCCGCATCACCGGCCCGGACGAAGGACGCGTGCTGATGAACGGCAAGCCCATGACCGATGCCGACGTGGCGCACATGGGCTACCTGCCCGAGGAACGCGGCCTCTACAAGAAGATGAAGGTGGGCGAACAGGCCCTCTACCTCGCCCAGCTGAAAGGGTTGAGCAAGGCCGAGGCCACCAAACGCCTCAAAAGCCATTTCGAACGTTGGGAGATGGGCGACTGGTGGAACAAGAAGGTGGAAGAACTGAGCAAGGGCATGGCCCAGAAGGTGCAGTTCATCACCACCATCCTGCACGAACCCAAGCTGCTGATCCTGGACGAACCCTTCAGCGGCTTCGACCCCATCAACGCCGAACTGGTGCGCACCGAGATCCTGAACCTGCGCGACCAGGGCGTGACCGTGATGCTGAGCACCCACAGCATGCCCAGCGTGGAGGAGATGTGCGACAACATCGGCCTGATCGACCATGCCCGCCTGATGCTCCACGGTAACGTGCGCGAGATCCGGCGGCACTATGCCGAGAACATCTTCCGCCTGGAGTACACCGGCAACCGCGTGGCCATGGCCAATGCCCTTTCCTTCACCGGCGAGCTGATCGACTCCAAGGAGGATGGCGACCACGGCACCGCCCGCATCCGCCTCGGCAAAGGCAGCACCCTGAACGATGTGCTCCGCCAGCTCCTGCCCGCCGTGCAGGTGCGCAGCGTACACGAGGAGATCCCCCGCATGCACGACATCTTCATCCGCGTGGTGAGCGAGACCGAACCTGCCCACGTTACGGCAGGAATGACCGAATGAGCACGCCCCATGCACCAACAGCCCGCACCGCCACCAGCGCGCACGGAGCACCGCACCAACCCTGACCGGACCAGAACGCAACGTTCCGCATGAACAAGATCAAGCTCATCATCTGGCGCGAATTCATCACGCGTGTACGCAAGCCCAGCTTCCTGATCATGACGATCCTGGGACCCGTGCTCATCGCCGGTGGCATCCTCCTCACCACCTACCTCGCCTCACAGGAA
>CAUJFM010000316.1 GCA_963169595.1 Bacteroidota bacterium
CAGGCGGTCGCGCAGCAGGAAGATGTAGGTGCCGCCACCGAGCAGTCCGGCAAAGAAGCCGATGAGCACGTGGCCATCGATCCGCTGGCGCAGGCTCGCGGCAATGCCGGCCTCGGCCAGCACATTGTGCTCGAACAGCGCCGCCAGCACCCCCACCAGCACCCAGATGCCCGTGATGCGCGCGGTGCGCAACAGGCGAAGGCGGACGCGGGACAAGGGGTTCATGATGGGCGGCGAAGATAGACGGGCACTGTTGGCCCCGTGTTAAGCCCTTAGCCGCGTTGCGATCCCTGGCCGCGCTCCCGGCGCAGCTGGCGCGGCCATTCCACCGCGTAGAACCAGCTCACGGTGAGCAATCCCGCGATGAAGAAGGTGGCCACCAGCGGCCGCGTGCCGTCCTCCAGGAAGAACTCGCCGATCATCCAGGTACCGTTGGCCAGGATCCAGAACACCACGGCCACGCTGTGCAGCAGTTCGCCCAGCACGCCCCGGCTGCGCCAGGCGATGTACACGGCCATGGCCACCGTGGGCACCACCATGATCATCCCGGCCAGCTTCAGGTCCATCACCCAGCAGAGGTCCTTCAGCAACCACAGCACGATGTGGAAGTTCTCGCTGGCTCTGAGGGAACGGACCATGGGCTTGGGCGACCACAAAGATGCGTCCGCCGAAGATCCGCGAACTTCGCCCCCGTTCCAATGAGCTTTGCAGGTACCGTGGTGAAGATGGGTGTGATGCGCTGGTGTGTGCTTGGTCTGCTGGGCTTCATGGCCCTGCCGGTGTCCGCTTTCTACATCCACCTGCATGGGGTGGTGACGGAATACGCCACGGGGGAGGGCATGAAGGGCGTGCAGGTGCGCCTGGTGAAGGACAGCGTGGAGCGGGAGACGGTGATCACCCCCTGGAACGGCACCTACGAGCTGTACCTGGAGCGCGGCTACGACTACATCGTGTGGTTCCATCGCGAGGACCTGGTGACCAAGCACGTCCGCATCGATGCGCGGAAGATCCCCCTGCGGCCCGATGTGCCGTTCTACGACATGGACCTGCAGATGACCATGTTCACCTGGATCGAGGGCTTCGACTTCAGCATCTTCGACCAGCCGGTGGGCATGGCCGAGTACAAGCACACCGTCCGCAACCTGAACTGGGACATCGACTACACCGAGCGCCTGCGGCCCGAGGTGGCGCGGGTGATGACGCACTACGAACGCGAGGTGGCCGCACGGCAGAAGGCCACGGTGCGGCAGGGCTCCACAGCGAAACGCAGGGGGGCGAGGAAGCGGGTGTATTTCTGAGCTGGGCAGCGTCCCTGATATTTGTATGGCCATACATATGTCCGGCCATCCCATGAAAACGCTGCAGGACCAGTTCCACGCTTGTTTGTACTTCAGTTCTTCCGCTCTGGCCCGTGTCCTGGACCGTTCAGCCAAGGAACTATTCGGGGCTGTGGAGCTCAGTCCCACCCAAGGCTACATCCTGATGGCGGCGCGAAAGGCTTCAGGCATCACGGTCGGTGACCTGGCACATGTCCTTGTGCTGGACCAATCCACCGTCACCAAGACCTTGGAGAAGATGGAGCTGAAAGGATTGGTGCAACGTGAGGTCTTCGGCCGTTCGGTAAGGATCTTCCTGACCCAGGCCGGCGAGCGGAGGGAGGCAGACGCCAAGGCAGCTTGGAAGAAGCTCCGGACAACCTATGAACCCCTTGTTGGTCAGGCAGATGTTGTCGCATTGACCGAGGCCTTGGAGAAGGCAAAGCGACCGTTGCTGGTCTGATACAGGGCTTAGGCCGCTGTCGTGCGGACATATGTATGGCCATGCATATGTCAGGTCAGGCCCCGGAGCATCCCCCACAACCGCACCACCTCCACGGCCTCCTGCACGTCGTGCACGCGCAGGATGTCCGCGCCGCGTTCCAAGGCCAGGGTGTTCACCACGGTGGTGCCGTTGAGCGCCTCGGCGGCGGTGATACCCAGCACTTCGTTGATCATGCGTTTGCGGGACACGCCCACGAGCACGGGCACCCCCAGGGCCTTGATCCGCGTTAGTTCCCTGAGCAACGCGTAGTTGTGCGCGGTGGTCTTGCCGAAGCCGAAGCCGGGGTCCAGCCACACGTCCGGAATGCCGGCGGTATGGCAGGCGGCCAGCCGGTCGGCCAGGAAGAGCGTCACTTCAGCCGCGACGTCGGTGTACTCTGGCGCCTGCTGCATGGTGCGTGGTGTGCCCTGCATGTGCATGGCGATGTAGGGCACGTGCAGCGCGGCCACGGTGGACAGCATCGCGGGGTCGAGCAGACCGGCGCCCACGTCGTTCACCAGACCGGCACCGGCCTCCACGGCCGCGCGGGCCACGTTGGCGCGGTAGGTGTCCACGCTGAGCCACGCCTCGGGGAAGCGGCGATGGATGGCCTCCACCACCGGCACCACACGCCGCAGTTCCTCATCCTCGGTCACCTCCTCCGCCCCCGGTCGCGTGCTCATGCCGCCGATATCGAGGATCGCCGCACCCTCCTTCAGCATCTGCTCGGCGCGGTGCAGCGCTTCGTCGATGTCCACCCGGCTGGCGGCGTGGAAGGAGTCGGGCGTCGCGTTCAGGATGCCCATCACCAGCGGGAAGCGGACCTCCTTCAGGTGGTCCTTCACACGAACGGTGCGGGTGGAGCGTGGATGGCTGGACATGGTTGGCGAAATTCGCACAATGCGCGCGGCTCGTCGCACGGGTCTGTTGATCGTTCTGCTCCTGTTCGGGGTGGAGGCTGTGGCCATCCGGGTGGAGGGTTTCGTGCGTGACGGGTTCACGCGGCTTCCGGTGCGCGGGGCGGTGGTCACCTTGGAACGGCCCGATGCGGCACCTGTGCGGGCGGTCACGCGGATCGATGGGCACTACCGCTTCGAGATGCGCGCGGGCGAACGGGCGGTGATCCGTTTCAAGGCCAAAGGCCAGGTGTCGCGATACGTCGTCTTCGATGCCTCCGATGTGCCACGTGAGTGGACCGATGCGCTCGAGGCCCGCATGGACATGCGCCTCTATCCGCCGATGGAAGGGTTGGATAGCGCGCTGGTGGCATCCCCGGCAGGAACCTGTGCCTGGAGCGAGGCGGAAGAGAACATGGTGTGGGACCTGGACCATGCGGCACCCCTGATCGAGCGCTGGCAGATCGCGGCGGAGCTGCACCTGATCGACCATCCGCAGCAGCGCCCCACGGACGTGCAGCGCTGGATGGCCATCGCTTTCGATCTCATCGTGAACCTGGCCCTCTTCGTGTCCTTTGCGCTGATCGCCTTGTTGTATCTCCTGCTCAACCGGGCGATCGGTAGGTTGGGCAGGAACCTGCGCCGGCTCCTGTTGTTGGCCGTATTGGCGGGCTCCATCGCCCTCGTCGTGGACCTCGCTTCGGCGGCCGGGCCCTTGCGTTTCCTGGCCTTCTTCGGAGTGATGAGCGGACTGCTCTCCGGGGTGCTCCTATTGGCAGACCTGCTCGTGGGCGGGGCCGCTCTGCAGCGTTCAAGCGGGATGGAGGAGGAACTGGACGTTGAAGACGACCTGATGGAGGAAGATCCCGGTCCAAGCTCCGGGTCACGACGCGCGACGTGGTGGCCGATGGTCGTCTTCTTCGCGGCGGTCTTTGCGCTGATGTTCGAAGGAATTCACGGGCTTGAGAACACATTGGATGTCTGGAGCCTGGCGGGTAAAGGAGCGGTCGCCGGGCTTGTCGCTGCGGCGGTGGTCGCGTGGTACCGCTCGCCCAAGGTGTTGCGGGCCCACCCGCGCCTGATGGTCTGGTCCGGTGGCGTGTGGTGGTTCGCCCTGCCCCTGGTGGGCATCGCTTCTGCCTCCTTCCTCAACCGCTCATTCGCGGAGCCGGTGGAACAGTGCCAGGTGTGGCCGGTGGAGGAGGTGACCCATTCACGCAGAGGCATCAACGTGCGCGTTTCGTGGGCAGGGGAGCGGGAGCGGTTGGAGATGCCGCGTGCCATCAAGGAGCAGCTCACCAACCTGGACAGCCTGCGCTGCTGCACGCGCGCCGGGCTGCTCGGCCATCCCTTCGTGGTGCGGGTGGAGCCCGTCCTCACCCGCGATCATCCGCGCTGAGGTCGTTCCTTTGTGGCCTACCATGGACAGGACCCTCCGCCAATACGATGCGGTCATAGCCGAGTGCATCGGCCTTTTCAGCAAGAAGGCGCACGATTACGGCACGGCCTGGCGCATCCTGCGGGTGCCCTCGCTCACGGACCAGATCTACATCAAGGCCCAGCGCATCCGCACCCTGCAGCAGGTGGGGGAGAGCAAGGTGGGCGAAGGCATCCGGCCCGAGCTTGTCGGCATCATCAACTACGCGGCCATGGCCCTGGTGCAGCTGGACCTGGGCGTGGTGGACAGCCCCGACCTCACCGGTGAGGCGGCCACCCAGCAGGTGCTGGAGCGCATGCAGCGCGCCCGCGACCTCATGACCCGCAAGAACCACGATTACGGTGAGGCCTGGCGCAGCATGCGCGTGAGCTCGCTTGTGGACCTCATCCTGATGAAGCTGCTGCGCATCAAGCAGATCGAGGACAACCAGGGCAACACGCTGGTGAGCGAAGGCATCGATGCCAACTTTTTTGACATCGTGAACTACGCGGTCTTCGCCATCATCCAACTGGACGAGGCCGGGCAGGCATGATCCTCGTGTTCAAGGGCCGCGGCTGGGTGGTGGCCGCCAGTGCGATCGGGGCCGGCGTGCTCTGCGCCGTGCTCGACATCCGCGATCCCCGGTGGTTCTGGCCCGTTGTGGGCCTTTCCGGCGTGGTGGACCATCAGCTCGGTAGACACTTGGCCCACCAGCCCGGTGAGCTGGTGCAGGACCCGGACACAGGGGCGGTGACGGAGCTGCGGCCCGTCCATACGTTCTTCTGGCTGCCGCTCACCTACTGGCTGTACATCAAGCTGGCTTTGGCGGCCGCGTTCGTGTACATCGCCGCAGGGCGCTGAAGATCACTTCAGTGGTCCCAACGGGCTGGGCGGACAGTCCTTCACCCGCATGGTGAATTGTCCGCCCGTGATCAACCAGCGGCCATCCAACAAGGCCAGTTCGAAAATGTCATGCCCGCAATGACTGAACTGCCCGTTCACATGGAAGTCATAGGCGGCATGCACCGTGGCCAGGCCATCATGAACGGTCACGTCCACATTCCAGGTGCGCTCCATCAGCCGGTCCTCCGGATGCCTTGCAATGTCCCGTAGGTAGCGGTCCCGTGCGATCATCTGCACGGTACGCGGATCGCGCTCCTCCACCAGTACGAACTGCGACCCGGGGACCATCAGCTGGGCCAGAGCGCTGGTGTCGCTCTGGTTCAGGGCCGTGAAGAAGCGGTCCACTGCGGTGAGCACAGCGCGTTCATCATCGTCTTGGGCCAGCAGCCCGAACGGGAGGAAAAGCACCAGTGAGGTGAGGAAACGGTGCAGCACGTGGGAAAGGTACCGTTTGGAGCAGCAGGAGGGGGCCGCTGAACGGGATGTTCCGGGTTATGCACTTTAAGCTGTTGGTATCTGCGACCCGCGGCAGGCATCCCTCCCTTGGTGCCCCCTTAGCCGCCCGGATAGTTTCGCCTCCCCATTGCCGGGAACCCATGCGTACAGCGACCTTCCTCCTTGCGCTCATCACCAGCATCGGCCTCCAAGGCGCCCATCTGCGTGTGCACGGCACGGTCACCGACCTGGGTACCCGCCAGCCCTTGGAACAGGCCTTGGTACGGGTCTACAAGGATGGTGTGAAGCAGGCGGCGTTCGTTACCGGGAGCGGCGGTCGTTACGCGGTGGTGCTGGAGAACAATGCGCATTACGTGATCCGCTTCAGCCTGCCTGGCCGTGTGACCAAGTGCTTCGCGGTGGATACCCACGGTCCGGCCTGGGAGAACGATGGCCGCACGATGGACCTTGAGGTGGAGATGACCTTGTTCGAGAACCTGCCTGAACTGGACCTGTCCTTCTTCGACCTGCCCATGGGCATCGCCCGCTTCACGCCCATGACCGGCCATGTGGCCTGGAACGCGGAGTATGAAGGACGGATACGCCCCGAAGCGGACCGGCTGATGGCCGAGGTGACCCAGCTGCGCGAACAACAGCGGGTGCTGGCGATGCGATCGGCACAGGCTACGGCATCGCTCCCGTAGGCGTCCTCTGTCATGGCCGTGTAAGCTCGCGCAGCCCAGGCAATTTTCAGTTAGCTTGGACGGTCAATGCAAGTGATGCGCGTGGTCCCGTGGAACGAACGCAGTCTGCCCTTCGGCCGATCGACCGAGGAGCTTCCTGTACTTGCTGAACGATTGCTGGGCACACCGGCCCGCCTGTGGCAACTGACCACCCCGGCCAACCGGGAGCAGCTGTCCCTGCGGCGCTCGGGCGCCTGGTCCATCATGGAGCACATCGGGCATGTCCTGCTGCTCGATGAGCACATGGAACGCCGCGTGGAGGATTTCCGGGCGAAGCGCCCCCAATTGTGCACCATCGACCTGTCGGACCAGTCGGTGCAGCTCGAAGGGCATCGGCGACGGGAGCTGGGCGACCTGCTCGAGGAGTTCCGCCTGCGGCGCACCAGCCTGGTCCGCAGCCTGATGGACCTGGACCCCGAGGCCCTGCGGCATAGCGCCCAGCACCCCTGCCGCGGCATGCACATGCGCCCAGTGGACATGGCCATCTACCTCGCCGAGCACGATGACCACCACCTGGCCCTGATCCGCGGCCTGCTCGACGGTCGTCGTTTGGCGGCCGGGAACTAACCTGGGAACACCCGTGTTCAAGGATCGTTAATGATCGTCGGGCCGCTGGACCGTCGGCTATCTTCGCCGCCATCCCAAGCGCCAAACCCTCAGCAACCATGCGGGCACTCGTCCTTTTCTCCCGGATCTTCGTAGGGTCGTTGTTCATCGTCAGTGGCCTTATCAAGGCCAATGACCCCCTGGGATTCTCCTACAAGTTGGAGGAGTACTTCGCCGAGAGCGCGCTCGGACTCCCCGGCCTGGCCCCCTACGCACTGGCGCTCGGCATCCTGGCCTGCCTGGCCGAGATCGTGCTGGGCTTCGCGATCCTGTTCGGCGGCCGCATGAAACTGGCCACCGCCTCGGTGCTGGCACTGACCCTGTTCTTCGGCTGGCTCACCGCCTTCACCGCCCGTTGCAACGACCGCCAAGCCGCCGGCGATCCCATGACCTACACCGTGATGGTGAACGGCGTGGAGCAGACCCAGGACATGACCTGCGTGACCGATTGCGGCTGTTTTGGCGATGCCATGAAGGGCAGCATCGGCCGGAGCCTCACGCCGTGGGAGAGCTTCACCAAGGACGCCATCCTCTTCGTCTTCCTGCTCCCCATCCTCATTGCGGCCTGGTCCGGTGGCGGCATCCGATGGAACACCGCCGCGGACGACCGCATCCTGCTGCCCGGCGCCCTGGTGCTGGTGGGCGTGTGGAGCTGGATCTTCACCTGGTGGGGACCGGTGCTCTTCACCCTGTTCGGCTATGCGGGTTACCGCCTGATCAAGGCCCGCTTGGAAGGCCCGCGCGCCGAATGGCTCGCGGCCGGCTGGGCCACCCTCATCACCCTCGCCTTCACCTGGTGGTGCTATGCGCATCTCCCGGTGCGCGACTACCGCCCCTACGCCGTGGGCAAGAACATCGCCGAGCAGAAGACCATGGGCAAGCCCCCGGTGATCCAGACCTTCGTGACCTACCGCGACAAGACCACGGGCGAAACGAAGGAGTACGATGCGGCCGGCGCGTATCCGTGGGATGATGACAACTTCGAGTACGTGGACCGCCGCATCGTGGAGGTGGAGGCCGGTATCCTCAGCCCCGTGTCGGACTTCATCCTCACCGACCGCGATGGCTACGACCTGACCAACGATGTACTGGCCGAGCCGAGCCCGGTGCTGCTGATCACCATGTACAATGCCAGCACGGCCGCCACGGGTCCGATGCCTGCCATCGCGAAGCTGGCCCAGGACGCGAATGCCGCGCAGTGGTACGTCTACGGCGTCAGCGCCAGCGGCTGGGACGACATCGAGGAGGTGCGCCACGAGCATCAGCTGCCCTTCGATTTTGTGCAGTGCGACGAGAAGACCATCAAGACCGTGGTGCGCGCCAACCCCGGCATCGTGCTGCTGCAAGGGGGCACTGTGAAGGGCCTCTGGCACGGCAACGACACGCCCACCTTCGAGGAGGTGAAGGCCCTGGTGCAGTGATCCCGGTCCGCTTCCGGAAGGGTTGGCATCTTTGCGCCCGGCCGCCGCTCCCATGAGGCGTCCGATGCGATGCGTACGATCGTTGCCGGCAATTGGAAGATGAACACCGACCGCCAGGGTGCGGCCGACCTGGTGAATGGCGTGCTGAAGGGCCTCGCCGGCCTGGACACCGCCGTGGAGGTGGTGCTGGCCCCGCCCTTTCCGTTCCTGGCCGCAACGGTGGAGCAGGTCCGCGGTACGCGGGTGGTGGTGGCCGCACAGAACTGCCACGAGGCCGCGCATGGCGCCTACACGGGCGAGGTGAGCGTGCCCATGCTGAAGAGCATCGGGGTGGGGGCCTGCATCGTGGGGCACAGCGAACGCCGCCAGTACTTCGGCGAGACCGATGCCGTGATCGCGCGCAAGATCGACGCCCTGCTGGAGCATGGGCTCACCCCCATCTTCTGCTGCGGTGAGGTGAAGGCCGAGCGCGAGGCCGGACGCCACGAGCATGTGGTGACCACCCAGTTGGACGGTGCCTTGGGCCACTTGTCCGCCGATCGGCTGGCGCGCGTGGTGATCGCCTACGAGCCGGTCTGGGCCATTGGCACCGGCCTCACGGCCACGCCCCAGCAGGCGCAGGACATGCACGCGCACATCCGGGCCTGGCTGCAGCAGCGCGATATCGCATCGGTACCCGTGCTGTACGGCGGCAGCTGCAAGCCCGACAATGCCGCGGGGCTCTTCGGCCTTCCGGACATCCATGGCGGGCTCATCGGCGGGGCCGCCCTGGATGCCGGCTCCTTTGTGGAGCTGGTCCGGCTGGCCACCGAGGCCGAACACTGATCATCGCGGACGTCCTGCACCGACGGGGAGCGGGGCGCTTGCACCTGAACAACTGACCACCAACAACCAGCCATGCAGTACACCGAGGTCATCTTCCAGATTGCGCCCTGCGATCCCTGGCGCGATATCCTGATGGCCGAGCTGGCCGAACTGGGCTACGACAGTTTCGAGGAGTCGTACACCGACCCCGGCGGGACGAGCGGGGAGCTCAAGGCCTATGTGCCCACGGCGCAGTTCCGGCCCGAGGCGCTCGGGGGGCTGCTCACCCTGCGCGATCCCCATGTGAGCGTGAACTGGACCAGTGCCGCCATCGCCGAGCGCAACTGGAACGCCGAATGGGAGAGCAACTTCCGTCCGGTGGAGGTGGGGCATGAGGTGCGCATCCGCGCGGACCACCACCCCAGCGTGCCCGGCTTCACCCATGAGCTGGTGATCACCCCGCGCATGGCCTTCGGCACAGGCCACCACGCCACCACGCGCATGATGGTGGAGGCCATGCTCCGGCTGGCGGATGGGGGCGAGGGCAGGCTACCGTTCGACATCAAAGGGAGGACCGTATGCGACCTGGGTTGTGGCACCGGCGTGCTGGCGATCCTGGCCGAGCGCATGGGGGCCGCCTCCTGTGTGGCCATCGACATCGATCCCGGCGCGGTGGAGAACGCCCTGGTCAACATCGCCCACAACGATTGTCACCGCATCGCTGTGGAAAAGGGGGATGCGGAGGCCCTGAGGGGCCGTTCCTACGACCTTATCTTGGCCAACATCGAACGCAACGTGCTCCTGGAGGCCATGCCCATCATGGCCGATGCGCTCCGTTCCGGCGGGGCGCTCTTCCTCAGCGGCTTCGTGGTCACCGACCGCCACATGCTGGCCCAGCGTGCCAGGGAATGCGGCCTGGAACTTGCGGAACGCCTGCAGGAGGGCGATTGGGCGTTGCTCGGATGCAGGAAACCATGAAGAGGGACCGGACGAACGCAAGCGCATCACATCATCCTGGACCCGCCACGGGGTTGCCCGGTATCCGGGCCCTGATGGGGCTGGTCCTGTTCTGGTGCTTCGGCAGTGGTCTCCACGCGCAGACCAAGCCCTTCTCCTCGGACCAGGCGCTCTTCCTGCAGGAGGTGACCGACTTCCTGGTGAACGCCGACAAGAAGGAGGACAAGCCCTTCATGGAGCAGGTCTTCACCCCGGCGTGGACCGGTACTTGGTACAGCGAGCGGCAGCGCGTGAAGGTGGTGGAGGTGGCCAATTTCATGCTGAAGAAGCGCTTCGAGGCCTTCCCGCACTTCCGCGACTACCTGGCCGCCGTGGCCGCCTTCCCGTCCACGGGCCGCTCCACGGCCGAGTTCGATGCCTGGATGCAGGGTATGGACCAGTTGGTGCAGGGCAACCGTAAGCAGAACGTGGTGGCCTTCGTGGCCACCTGCGCCGGCCTCTTCAAGGACAACACCCTGATCTCCAGCGCCAGCACCACCTGGCGCAGCCGCAGTGCCCAGTTCACCTTCGCGTTCGACAGTGTGCCGGTGGTGCGCTTCGCGAAGACCGACCTGGTGTGTACGGCCAAGGGCGACAGCGCGGTGATCCTCAACACCTCCGGCACCTATTTCCCCACCAGTGAGATGTGGCAGGGAGTGGGAGGGAAGGTCACCTGGGAGCGCGCCGGCCTGAAGCCCGCCGCCACCTTCGCCGAGTGGGACCACGCCTACACCGTGCGGATGAAGAGCGCCGCCTTCGAGGTGGATACCGTGCAGTTCAACCACCCCTACTTCGAGCGCACCCTGCTGGGCAAGGTCAGCGACAAGGTGCTGGCCAACGTGGACCAGGACAACGCGACCTATCCCCGCTTCGAGAGCTATGATCGCCGCCTGAAGATCCGCGACATCGCCGAGGGCATCGACTTCGAGGGCGGCTTCACCATCGAAGGGGCGAAGTTGCTCGGCTACGGCACCAAGGAGGAGCCTGCCTACCTCACGTTCTACCGGGAGAAGCGACCTTTCATCGTCTCCAGCGGCCTGCGCTTCAGCATCGAGCCCGAGCGCATCACCAGCGATGATGCCACCATGCGGCTGCGCATGGAGAAGGACTCGCTCTTCCACCAGAGCGTGAGCCTGCGCTTCCAGAAGGACAAGAAGCTGCTCACAATCATCAAGAAGGACGAGGGTCTGGGCAAGGCGCCCTTCTACAACAGCTACCACCTGCTCGACATGTACTTCGAGGTGCTCACCTGGAAGCAGGGCGACCCCCTGGTACAGATGGGCTCCCTGCAAGGCAGCACCCAGAACAAGGCCAGTTTCGAGAGCTACGAGTACTTCAAGGAGAAGCGGTACATGGCCATGCTGGGCATCGACAATGTGCACCCGCTGGTGAGGCTGAACGATTACAGCAAGCAGAACGGTGGTCACTTCTATGCCCAGGAGTTCGCCGTGTACAGCAGGATGCAGAAGCAACAGGTGGTGCCCCTCCTGATCGACATGGCCAACAAGGGCTACCTGAAGTACGACCCTGAGACGGAATGGGTGGAGGTGCAGCCCCGCCTGCGCCAGCACATCCTGAACAGCGCCGGGAAGCAGGACTACGACGTGCTGCAGTTCAACTCCAACGTGGACGATGGCGTGAATGCCACGCTCAACCTGTTGAACTACGACCTGGCCATGCGCGGCGTGGCCCGCATCGTGGTGAGCGATTCGCAGGACGTGAAGATCTACCCCAGCGAGAAGACCATCACCATCAAGAAGGGCCGCGACTTCACCTTCGGGGGAAGCATCCAGGCGGGCAAGCTCCAGTATTACGGGAAGGAGTACTACTTCCACTACGACCCCTTCACCATCGACCTGCTCAACGTGGACAGCGTCTCGTTCATGGCCGACAGCTTTGAGAAGAACGAGCAGGGGCGGACCACCTTGGTGCGCGTGAAGAACGTGCTGGAACAGGTGACCGGCACCCTGGAGATCGATGCGCCCAGCAACAAGAGCGGGCGGCAGCAGGAGAAGTACCCGGAGTTCCCCAAGTTCAACAGCACCAAGGAGAGCTTTGTGTACTACAGCAAGCGCACCATCCAGCGCGGGGTGTACGGACGCGACCGCTTCTACTACAAGTCCGACCCCTTCCAGATCGACTCGCTGGACAACTTCACCAACGCCGGTCTCACCTTTAACGGCATCCTGGTGAGCGGGGGCATCTTCCCCGACATCCGCGAGCCGCTGCGGCTTCAACCCGATTATGCCCTGGGCTTCGTCCGCAGCACGGGTGAGGCCGGGCTGCCGCTCTACGGCAAGAAGGCCCGCTTCACCAGCACCATTACCCTCAACAACCGGGGCCTGCAGGGCGATGGCGAGCTCGCCTACCTCACCACCACGTTGCGCTCGAAGGGCCTGGTCTTCATGCCGGACAGTACGCTGGGCCGGGCGGATACGCTCTTCAACAAGTCCAGCACGGCACCCTCGAAGGTGCCCGCCGTGGCCGGTAACGACCTCTTCGTGAAGCTGGAGCCCGGGCGCGATGTGCTGCGTTCCGAGAAGCTGAAGAAGCCCATGGTCATGTACGACGACCAGGCGCTGCTGCACGGCTTCACCGACCTCACGCCGGCAGGCATGACCGGTGGGGGCCTCATCGACTTCCGCAATGCCACCCTCCGCTCGGACCTCTTCCAGTTCGAGACCATGAAGCTGCATGCGGACACCTCGGACTTCCGCCTTACCGAGGGCGACACCGCCAGCATCGCCTTCCGGACCGACAACGTGAACGCCACCGTGAAGCTGGATGAGCGCGTGGGCGAGTTCGTGAGCAACGGCACCGAGACCAAGGTGGAGTTCCCTGTGAACCAGTACATCTGCTTCATGGACCGCTTCAAGTGGTTCATGGACCAGGGCGACATCGAGCTGGAGAGCGACCGCACGGCCGCCGCCGGCAACGAGGACCTCCAGCTGTCAGGCTCCAACTTCATCAGCATCCGGCCGGACCAGGATTCGCTCGCCTTCATGGCACCCAAGGCGCGGTATGACCTGAAGAAGCACCTGATCACCGCCAACGATGTGCAGTACATCCAGGTGGCCGATGCGCTCATCACGCCGGACAGCATGCGTGTGCGCATCCGCCGGAACGCCGAGATGGACCCGCTCACCAACACGGTGATCACGGCCAACTTCGTCACCAAGCACCACCGCATCTACAACGCCACGGCCAACATCAAGGCCCGGCGCAACTACACCGCCACGGGCACCATCGACTACATCGACGAGAACAAGCGCGCCTTCTCCATCAAGCTGCACACCATCGGGGTGGACACCGCCTTCCAGACCCGTGCGCAGGGCCGCGTGGCCAAGGAGGAGGACTTCCAGCTGAGCCCGGCCTTCGACTTCTTCGGCGATGTGGCCCTCGAGGCCAGCGTGAAGGAGCTCACCTTCAATGGCAGCACCCGCATCCAGCACGGCTGCTCGGGCATGGCCCGCAACTGGATGCGCTTCAGTGGCCCCATCGACCCGCTGGAGGTCTTCATCCCCGTGGCCGATTCGCTCCGCGACGACCAGGGCGCGATGATCGGCTCGGGCATCTATCTCACCGCGGATGACCCCTACCGCACCTACTCCGCCTTCCTCAGCCCGCTGAAGGACCGCAAGGACTTCCCGGTGATGGCCGGCAAGGGACTGCTCTACTTCGACAAGGGCCGCAAGGAGTACATGATCGGTCCCAAGGACAAGATCCGCCAGCGCGACCTGCCGGGCGA
This sequence comes from Bacteroidota bacterium, assembly GCA_963169595.1. Taxonomy (GTDB): domain Bacteria; phylum Bacteroidota; class Bacteroidia; order Flavobacteriales_F; family PHOS-HE28; genus PHOS-HE28. The sequence goes on from CAUJFM010000316.1 coordinate 13,770, forward strand.
CCTGGTGAGCCTGGCCGTGGAGAACTGCCTGGTGATGGCCGATGGTCGCGTCGATCACGGTGTGGACCTGGGCCGCATCAAGCTGACCAACGTGGGCAACCTGCGCCACGAGGCCGATGGCGACAAGACCAGCTCATCCGAGGTCATGCTCGTGGACTTCCACTTCCTGGAGAACGCCCTGGAGCGCATGGCCGCCGAGATCCTGGCCTATCCGGAGCAGAAGCAGGTGGACATCACCAAGACCTACTACGAGCGCATGCTGCGTGAGGTGCTCGGTCTGGAGCGCTCGGACAAGCTGATCAGCGAACTGAGCATCAAGGGCGAGATCAAGAAGCTGCCGGACGAGCTGGTGAAGCCGCTGGTGCTTGCCGATGTGAAGCTGAAGTGGGACGGTCCCGAGCAGAGCTGGGTGAGCGATGGCCCCATCGGCATCGCCAGCATCCTGAAGAAGCCGGTGTACCGCTACGTGAAGGGCAAGGTGCACCTGGAGCGCAAGCGCAGCGGCAACATCCTCACCATCCTGCTGATGCTGGACGACCAGACCTACTACTTCTTCCAGTACACGCGGAATTACCTTTATGCCTACAGCAGCGACCAGCAGTTCAACACCATGCTGAGCGAGGCGAAGGACGACAAGCGCAAGCTGGAGGACGGCAAGGACCTGCCACCCTACCAGTACATCCTCACGAACAAGAAGAAGGTGGACGATTTCCGCGAACGCTTCGGATTGGATTGAACCATGGACTTCCCCTGGGTGTACGGCACGGTCGCCATGGTGGTGGCCTATCTCTTCGGGAGCATTCCCACCAGCGTGTGGTGGGGGCGGGCCTTCCATGGCATCGACGTGCGTGAGCATGGCAGCCGCAACGCCGGTGCCACCAACACGGTCCGCGTGCTGGGGTGGCGGGCCGGTGTGCCCGTGCTGCTCATCGATGTGGCCAAGGGCTTCATCCCGGTGCGCCTGCTCCCGAACCTCACCGAACTGGAGCCCGACACCGCGCCCTGGATGTGGCTGCGGGTGGGGCTCGCCATCGCGGCGGTGGTGGGCCATCTCTATCCGGTCTTCGCCGGGTTCCGGGGGGGCAAGGGTGTGGCCACCTCCTTCGGGGCCGTGCTGGCCATCCATCCGGGGGCGGCTGGCCTCTGTGTGGGGGCCTTCTTGCTCGTCTTCCTGCTCTCCAAGTACGTGTCCCTGGGGTCCCTCGTCGCGGCCGTGGTCTTTCCGCTGGCCATGGCCTTCATCTATCACGAGACCAGCGCGGTGAAGGTGGGCTTCGGGGTGGTGCTGTGCGTGATGGTCTTTTACACGCACCGCACCAACATCGGTCGGTTGCTGCGAGGGGAGGAGAATCGCATGAACCTGGCCGGCCGGTCCGGCCCCACCCCATGAAACAGGGGCGCCCCATCTGTCGTACAAGCGCCCACTCTTGGATCATGACCCGTCCTGTGGTCATTCTTATCGGCATGCTGCTTCCGTTCCTGGGCTGGGCCCAGGGCGGTGACCAACAGCTGCGTGCCAAGGCCGACGCCCTCTTCAACGAGAAGCGCTTCGCCGAGGCCATGCCCATGTATTCCCAGCTGGTGAGCCTCACACCCAGCGACCGTGACCTCAACTACCGCTTCGGGACCTGCCTGCTCTTCGGTGGCGCCGACAAGGAGAAGGCCATCGGGCACCTGAAGTACGCCACCGAGGCCCCCAGCACCGACCCGCGCGCATGGTACTGGTTGGGCCGGGCCTACCACCTCAACTACCATTTCCGCGAGGCGCAGGCCGCCTATCAGCGCTTCCTCGGCACCGACGACAAGAAGGCCATTGCCGAACTGCCCGTGGATGCCCTCCAGAAGCAATGCCGCAACGGCGAGAAGCTGCTGAACAACCTGAAGGAGATCACCGTGCGCAACAAGGTGGAGGTGGATGACAAGGAGTTCTTCCGCTTCTACGACCTGAGCGACATCGGGGGCAAGATCGTGGTGCTGCCCGAGGAACTGAAGAGCTCGCTCGACAAGAAGAGCAAGGAGCGCACCTTGGTCTACCTGCCCGAACGCGGCGGCCCCATCTACTTCAGCAGCTACGGAAAGGACGGCAGGACCGGCCGCGACATCTACCGCACCGAGCTGATGCCGGAGGGCACCTTCGCCCCGCCCGTGAAGCTGGCCGGGTACATCAACACCGACCAGGACGAGGACTACCCCTTCATGCACCCGGACGGGAAGACCTTCTACTTCAGCAGCAAGGGCCACAACAGCATGGGCGGCTACGATGTCTTCCGGGCGCCCTATGACCGCGGCCTCGATGCCTTCGGCCGTCCGGAGAACCTGGACTTCGCCGTGAACACGCCCGATGACGACATCTTCTACCTGGTGGACCCCGAAGGGAAGGAGGCCTGCTTTGCCAGTGCCCGCAGCAGCCGCCAGGGCCAGGTGCATGTGTACCGCGTGGGCACGGCCCAGTTGCCCCTGGTGATCACCGTGCTGAAGGGCACCTATGCCAGCGAGTTCGATGCCAACGACCGCAAGGCACGCATCATGGTGGAGGATGCGCTCACCGGGGAGCAGGTCGCCGATGTGCGCACCGACCTCAACGGTGGTTATGTCCTGTCACTGCCCCGCAGCGGCCGCTACCGTTACAAGGTGGAATGCGGCCCCTCGGGCAAGACCCATGGTGGCATCGTGGAAGTGCCGCGCACCGACAGCCCGCGGGCCTATCGCCAGGAGCTGTCCCTGGTGCGCAATGGCGACCAGGAGAAGCTGGAGATCCGCAACTACTTCGACACGCCCTTGGACGACGACCTCGTGGCCCTGGCCTTGGACGAGATCAAACGGCGTGCACGGCTGGATGTCACCGGCGACCGGCCCGTGGCACCAGTGCCCGCCGAAACGCCGAAGCCGGCGGGTGACCTGTTGACCCAGGCCGGTTTCACGGGCGACATCGATGAGCAGAAAGCGCTGCAGTTGGCCAAGGACGATGCGGCTGAACTGGAGCGCACGGCCGGGGAACTGGAGAGGCAGTCGCAGGAAGCCTTCAGCCTGGCGCTGGAAGCCACCACCGAGGCCGAACGCACCGCGAAGCAGGCCGAGGAACAGCTCGCCGCCGCCGCCGCCCGGCCGAACGAGGACGAGCGGAACGCCTTGATGGTGGAGGCCGCGCGCACCCGCCAGCGTTCGCGTGAGGCCACCCTGCGTGCCCAGGCCGCCTACAGCACCGGCGTGGCGCTGGGGAACGAGGCCACGGCCGCACGTCAGCAGGCGGCTACCGCACAACGCCTCAGCACCGGCCTGCAGGCCACCATGGCCGCCAAGCGCGACAGCGAGACGCTCGCGCACCTCACGGCGCTGAAGCAGCGGATGGATACGCGTTCCGGGCCCGAAGGCAGCGTGGACGCCACGGAGAAGGCCCGCCGTGCCTTGTCCGCCCAGGAGAAGGAGGCCGCGCGGTTGTTGAACATCGCCAACGGAAAACGCGCCGAGGAGAACGAGCTCGCCGACCGCGTCAACCGGTTGAAGCGCGAACAGGCCGAGGCCAAGGGCAAGGCGCGGAAGGATGAGCTGCAGCGCCAGATCGATGAGCTGGATGGGCAGTTGGCCGCACAGCGGAAGGAGACGGGGACGGCCTTCGCCAAAGCGCGTGCCGAGGAGAAGCGGACGGCCGTGATGCGTGGGCAGACCAGCCTCACCCGCCACCTGTCCACCAACGGCGGACGCGAACCGGGAACGGAGGTCACCGCCGCGCAGATCAGCAGCCTTGGTCAGCGGATCGAAGGCACGGCGAACAAGGTGGAGGCCATGCCCATCGACGAACGCTTCGATGCCCAGCTCGCGGAGAACGGCACGGAGGTGGAGGCACGCACCTTCGATTGGGACCTGGT
>CAUJFM010000317.1 GCA_963169595.1 Bacteroidota bacterium
CACACTGCCCCCTGTGCTACGACATGAACCGCCCGGCCCAGCCCCTTGAACCTTGAAGTGCCACAGCAGTACGTTTGGGAACATCCGGAACTCCCACGCTCATGATCAAGCGTATCCTCCTTCATCGCACCATGCATGTCCTGGGCCTGTGCGCCGTCCTGCCGTTCCAGATCGTGCATGGCCAGCAGCCTCAGCTGATCTGGGAACGCACCTACTACACCGGCAACAGCACGAACGTCGGCAAGCGCGTGGTGCTGGGCGATGACGATGATGTGTACACCCTCGGCCAGGACGGTGTGTACAACGCCTACCTGGTGCGCTACCGCAGCTACGACGGGCAGCCGCAATGGCAGGTGCAGTGGGACAGCACGACCAGCGTGGTGGACCTGGTGCGCGCCGCGGATGGAACGCTCTACGCCACCTGGGTACATTACAACCAACCTTTCAACTCGCCCCTGGACATCGGTGTGGGAGCCTGGAGCAGCGATGGCACGCCCTTGTGGACCTACTACTGGAACGACTCGCTGAACCGCGACGACATCGCGCGCGACATGCACCTGGACCCCGATGGCAACGTGGTGATCTGCGCCACCTCCGAGGAACTGTTCGGCAACCCCAGTGTGTTCAACAACATCAGCGTACTGAAGCTGGACCCCAGCGGCAACCTGCTGTGGCGCCGCACCTGGAACGGCACCCTGAACAACGACGATGAGCCGAACGCCATCACCTGTGATGCAGCGGGCAACATCTATGTGACCGGCTACACCACCAACGCAGGCATTGCCGGGCAGGACATCGTGGTGCTGAAGTACAACACCGATGGCGTGCTGCAGTGGGCGCAGAGCATCAACCGCAATTCGGGCTTCGGCACGCATGTGGATGTCGGTCACCTGATCATGATACACAGCAATGGACGCATCATGGTGGCAGCCATGACCGAGAGCCCCGGAGCGGTGAACCTGGCGGACATCAGCCTGTATGCGCTGAACACGGCGGGGGGCACCGTGTGGTCCTACCACTACAACAACCAGACGGAAGAAGAGGTGCTCGGCTTGGAAGAGGGACAGAACGGCGACCTCTTCATGCAGGGCCGATTCAGTGCACTGGCCGGCGACGGTGAAGTGGTGATGCGTGTGAACCCGAACGGCGGACAGGTATGGACCAGCACCTATGCCACCTCGAGCCTCGACCGCCGCTTCCCCAAGGCGATGGCCGTTTCGCCCGATGGCAGCGTGATCACCACCGGCACCGTGGGCGACCAACTGTTGCGCGATGCCTACGCCCGCTGCTATGATGCGGATGGAACCGCATTGTGGACCTACCGCTACACCGCCACCAACAGTTTCAACGAGGAGGAGGGGCACGATGTGGTGGTGGGTCCCAACCGCGCCATCTATGTCACGGGCATGAACGACCAGCAGGCCACCTCGCAGATCCGTGGCGTCACCTTCTGTCTGTGCCCGGCAGTCGATGGCGTATGTCTGTTGGCGCCGCAGGCGCGATCGGCGTTCCCGGCGACCGCCATGGCCGGCATCGACCTGGACCAGGACGGTTGGCGCGACCTGGTGTTCGACATCCCCCTGCAGAACTCGCTCGGCGTGTACATGAACGGTCCCGATGGTTTCACGCTTTCGTTCCCCGTGCTGCTGCCCGGTGCACCCACCCTGTTGGCGACCGGTGATCTGGACCAGGATGGTGATAAGGACATTGTAACGGGCACGTTCGGCGGTGCGGACCTCAACGTGGTGGTGAACGGCAACGGCACGCTGGCCTACAGCGGCACCATACCCCTTGGCGATGGCGTGCTGGACCTGGTGGTGGCCGACCTGGACGGACAGAACGGTCCGGACGTTGTGGCCGTGAAGAACCAGGCACCCTACCTCTACGTGCTGCTGAACAACGGCGATGGCAGCCTCACCACCACCACACCCACTGGTGTGCCCAACCCGTATCGTGTGTCGGTGGGCGATGTGAGCGGCGATGGCGTGCCCGACCTACTGATCGGTCGCGTGGTGAACGACAACATCCACCTGATGCTCGGCAATGGCGACGGCACCTTCGGGGCACCCGTGGGGTATGAGAGCGGGTTGACGGGAGCGGCCTTGGTCGGCATCGGCGACTTCGACCTCGATGGCCACAACGACCTGGTGACCTGCAACGGCATGGACAGTTGGAGCGTACGTCCCGGACTGGGCGATGGCACCTTTGGTCCGGCCATCACCGGCATAGCCGGTTCAGTGAACCGGTTCCTCATCGCACCCTTTCCGGAGGACAGCACGCTGCGCATGATCACCGGCAGCTCGGCTGCTACGCTGCAGGTGCGTTTCAATGGCTGCAGCAACACGTACAGCACGACCGACCTGTGGACCACGCCCACCGGCAACCACTTGGTGGAGGTGGCTGACTGGAGCAACGATGGCAGCCCTGACCTGCTCAGCTTCTACACCCAGGGCGACATCCGCATCTGGCGCAACTGTGACACCCTTGGTGTGGTCACTGCGGCGAAGCCCACGGATCGCCTGCCATTGACCAACACGCTCACGCTCTTCCCAGTGCCCGCGCAGGACCAGGTCACGTTGGTGAGACCTACAGGAGCTGTGGGCCCCGCGCAAGTGACCGTCACTACGCTGCGGGGCGAAGTGGTGGACCAGATCTCCACTGGCAGCGCGGAACACACGCTGCCCTTGGAGCAACTGACCGCAGGTGTGTACCAGGTGCACTACCGAACGGCCAACGGCACATGGACCGGGCGGTTGGTGATCGGAATGCGTTGAGCAGAGCGGTGCGCGATCTTGGATGGGTTGCGATCTAATAGGTCAACGTCAACCCTACCCCCCAGCCCATGTCGCTGTCGTAGTGCGTACGCAGGGCCCAGGTCTTGTCCAGTACGTAGCGCAGACCCGCCATGTACTCGTAGTCGCTATTGCCCATCAGGTCGAGGCGTAGACGGGGCGTGAGGGGGATGTCATGGCGCATCAGTTGCGCGCGCAGCCGGCCATCGGTGTCGATGCGCGCATCCAGCACGAGCAACATGGGCAGCGTGTACTGGAAACCGATGTGCGCCACGCTGCGGCTGTTCTTGGTGTTCCGCTGCCCGAACAGGTTCTCCTCCCGGTCCTCGTCATGCTCCTCGCGGGTGCGCCAGTCGATACCCACGTTCGGGAACCACCACTGCATCTTGCCGAAGAAGCGCCCGAAGTGCGCTTCCATCTCCTGGCCGTGCATCTCGGTGTAGCCCAGGCGCCATTCCGCCTGAAGGCTCCAGCGCTTGTTCATCAGCATGGCCTCGCCGTCGATGCCGTTGGTGGCGAAATCGCTCATGGCCATGAGGTGCCAGGCCTTGTCCTCGCGCAGGAAATGCTTCCAAGCCTTGGCAGGATCGGGCAGCACGGGGTTCGGCTCATCCGTGGGGTTGGTGAACACCCGGCCCATGCCGCTCATCATGTGGTAGAGGATGTGGCAGTGGAAGAACCAGTCGCCCTCCTCGGTGGCGGCGAACTCGATGGTGTCGGTCTCCATGGGCATGATGTCCAGCACGTTCTTCAGGGGCGCATGGTCGCCCTGGCCGTTCACCACCCGGAAGAAGTGGCCGTGCAGGTGCATGGGATGGCGCATCATGCTGTTGTTGTACAGGATGATGCGGACGTTCTCGCCCTTGCGGATGAGGATGCGGTCGGTCTCCGACACGGTCCTGTTGTCCATGGCCCAGAGGTAGCGGTTCATGTTGCCCGTAAGGGTGAACTTCAGCTCCTTCATCGGCCCTGGTGGCAGCGCGGTGGGTGCGGGCGAACGCAGCATGGCGTAGTTGAGCGTCACGATGTCCGACAGCGTATTGCTGTTGTACATGTTGCCGTGGTCCATGCCCTCATGCCCGGCCTTCCCACCCTTCTTCACGTTCTCTCCTCTTCTCTTCTCCTCCCCCGTGATCTCAGGATACATCACCACGTTCATGTCCATCTGCTGGAGGCTCATGTGCATGCCCATGTCGTCGAGGTCGCCGTTCATGCGCATCATATCGTTCATCATCTTCATCCCCTCGAAGTACTTCAGCGGTTTCAGGGGCGCGGCGAGCTGGCGGATGCCGGAGCCGAGCCATACCGAGGTGGAGCGCACGCGGTCCTCGCTCGTGGCGAGCAGCTCGTAGGCCGTGCTGTCGGCCGGGATGGTGACGATGATGTCATAGGTCTCGGCCACGCCCATGATGAAGCGGTCCACCTCCACGGGCTCCACGTCCATGCCGTCGCTCGCCACCACGGTCATCCTCCCGCCGGCATAGGTGATCCAGAAGTAGCTGCTCGCGCCGCCATTGATCAGCCGTACCCGCACCCGGTCACCGGCCCGGAGCTGCGGGGCCTCGTCAACCGGCCTGCCGTTGGCCAACAACAGGTCGTAGTACACGTCGCTCACGTCCATGGCGTTCATCCGCTTCCACTCGTTGGTGAGCTTCACGCCCAATGCGCGCTGTCCTATCGCGTCGCTGTAGCTCTGCACGGTGCCGGGCCGGATGCGGTGCTTCTTGATCGCGCTCCAGTCATTGGCCATGTGTAGCCTGCGGTGCACCTCCTTCGGCTTCATGTCGGTCCACTCGCTCAGGATCACCACGTGTTCCGGCATCACCGGGGCTTCACGCTTGTGGATGATCAGCGCGCCATGCATGCCGTTCTGCTCCTGCACGTTGGTATGCGAGTGGTACCAGTAGGTGCCGCTCTGCACCAGCGGGAACTTGTACACCTGGGTCTCGCCCGCCTTGATGGGCGCGGTGGTGAGGTGGGGCACGCCGTCCAGGTGGTAGGGCAGGATGAGCCCGTGCCAGTGCAAGGAGGTCTCCTCCTTCTCCATGGCGTTGCGTACGACGATCATGGCCGTGTCGCCCTCGGTGAAGGTGAGCGTGGGCATGGGGATGCTGCCGTTCACCGCATAGGCCTTGCGCGCCTTGCCTGTGTAGTTCACGATGGTGTCGGTGATCAACAGGTCGTAACGCGTCACTTTCGGGGTGAAGCCACCTTGGAGGCGCGAGGCGCCCAGGGCGGGGTGCGCGGTCTGCGCCATGGCACCGCCTACAGGCAGGAAGAGCAGCACCAGCAATGGCGACACGTACCGGAGCATGTGCAGGGCGTGCGTGGATACGATCACTTGGAAATGGTCTCCTTCACGCTGCCACAGGTCATCATCTGTGCGCCGTAGAAGGGGTTGCGGATGGCCTTGTCACGGCTCAGCCAGTCGGAACCGCCTTCGTACATGGGGCAGTGGTCCAGGTAGATCGGTACGGAACCGGGCCGGGTTCTCACCAGCGCGATCATCGGATCGGTCAATTCGGCGAAGGCCTTTCGCTGGGCCTCCAAGTCCTTGGCAGCGCCTATGGCGGTGGCGGTGTTCGCCAGCGGCTCCATCACCTGCATCCATACTGCGTGAACGTCCGCGGCAAGGGTGCCCATGTCCACCGCGCGGACGGCGGCATCCAGGCGCTGCGCGGCCGCCTTCGCCTTGGCCGCATCGGAGGCGACGAGCGCATCCTTCAGCTGGAAGTAGGCCTCGAACAAAGGTGCAAGCGCTTCGGGCTTGCCTTCGGTGGCCGGTTGCTGTGCCGCGTGGGTGTGGCCCGCATGATCATGTCCTGGCGCGGTCTCTAAAGCATGTTGCGGCTTCCGCTTGAAGTTGCGTTCGTACTGGCAGCAGCCGGGCAGTGCGGCGTAGGCCGCATCGGGCGCCAGGTAACGCTCGCTGTCGTAGCCCGCGTGGGCGATGCGTTGGAGCACCACGTCCAGCGTGGTGCGCGTGCTGTCGAAGGTGATGCGCGCCGTCTTGGCGTCCACGTCCCAGTCGGCCTCGGCCTCGCCCTTCGCGTAGGCGGCCTTCTCGATTGTCTTCTCGCACATCGGGCAGTCGCCGTCGATGCGGACGGTGGTGGTCTGCGCATGCTTCAGTTGCGCGCTGCAGCCCGGCAGCAGCAGCCACAGTGCGGTTGACAAGGTGATGGTTCTCATAGTGCCTGTTCGGTTGATGGTCCGTTGTTCTGTTCACTTGTCGAGCCGCGCCCAGCGGAGGCGCAAGCTGTTGCTCACTACGCTCACACTGCTCAGGGCCATGGCCGCTCCCGCGATCATGGGGTCGAGCAGGAAGCCGTTGATAGGGTAGAGAACTCCGGCGGCAATGGGGATGCCGATGATGTTGTAGATGAAGGCCCAGAAGAGGTTCTGGCGGATGAGCGACACGGTGCGGCGCGAGAGCTGAATGGCGCGGGGGATGGCGAGCAGGTCGGTGCTGATGAGGGTCATGCGCGCCACGTCCATGGCGATGTCGCTCCCCTTGCCCATGGCGATACTCACGTCCGCCTTGGCGAGCGCCTCGCTGTCGTTGATGCCGTCGCCCACCATGGCCACCACGTGGCCCTGCTGCTGCAGTCCGTCCACGAAGGCGCCCTTGTCCCTGGGCAGCACCTCGCTGCGGAAGTCGTCGATGCCCACGGCCTTCGCAACGGCCTGCGCGGTGCGCCGCGCATCGCCGGTCTGCATGTACACCTTGATGCCGGCCTTCTTCAGCCGTGCGATGGCTTCGGCCGCCGAAGGCTTGATGCGGTCGGTGAGGGCGATGGCCGCCCGCACCCGCGTGCCGTCGGCCAGCCACACCACGGTGTAGGCGGCCTCCTGCCAGCGCTGCTCGTGCCTGCGCCATTCGCCGGTGATGGACACGCCGTGCTCCTCGAGCAGGCGGCGGTTGCCCACCAGCCAGGTGGTGCCGTTCACGGTGGCTTTTACGCCTTTGCCGGTAATGCTTTCAAAGGCACTCATGGACGGGATCGAGGCGTTGGCCTGTGCATCCGTTCGGTCGACCCGATGGGTCGACGCTACGGGATCTCCGTGGCCAACGAGGGCGCGTTGCAGATGACGCACCACGGCTTCGGCCAATGGATGCTCCGACCGTGATTCGATCGCGAACAACGCCGATGCGGCGGTGGCATCATCCAGGCCAATGGCTTCCACCACATCGGGCTTGCCTTCGGTGATGGTGCCGGTCTTGTCCAGCACGATCGCGGTGATGTGACGCGCGCGCTCCAGGCTTTCGGCGTCCTTGATGAGGATGCCGTTCTCCGCGCCCTTGCCCATGCCGGCCATGATGGCCGTGGGTGTGGCAAGGCCCAGGGCGCAGGGGCAGGCGATCACCAGCACGGTGACGAGCGCCAGCAGGCCCTGCGTGAAGGCATGCTCGCCGCCCAGCACCCACCAGGCGATGGCGCTGAGCAGGGCGATGCCGATGACGATGGGCACGAAGACGGCCGCCACCTTGTCCACCAGCTGCTGCACTGGGGCCTTGCTGCCCTGGGCCTGCTGCACGGCGCGCACGATGTTCGCCAGCAGCGTGGCCGCGCCGACCTTCTCGGCCCGCATGCGCAGGCTGCCCTTCTGGTTGATGGTGCCGGCCAGCAGCTTTGCGCCGGGCGTCTTCGCCACGGGCAGGGGCTCGCCGCTCAGCATGCTCTCGTCCACGTAGCTCTCCCCGCTCAGCACTTCACCGTCCACGGCGATGCTCTCGCCCGGCCGCACCACCAGGATGTCGTCCACGTTCACGTCGGCGATGGGCACCTCGCGGGTGGACCCGTCCGCCGATTCGCGCAGCACGGTGTTCGGTCGCAGGCCCATCAGCTTCTTGATGGCGGCACCGGTGCCGGCCTTGGCGCGCTCCTCCAGGAACTTGCCCAGCAGGATGAAGGTGATGACCACCGCCGCGGCCTCGAAGTACACGTGGGGCATCAGACCGCGACTGGTCCAGAAGGACGGGTAGGCGGTATTGAACACACTGAAGAGGTAGGCCACGCCGGTGCTCAGGGCCACCAGGGTATCCATGTTCGCGCTGCGGTGCTTGGCCTGTTTCCAGGCGTTGATGAAGAAGGAACGTCCGAAGAAGAGCACCACCGGCGTGCTGAGCAGCCACATCACCAGGTTCGCCCACGGTTCGTGCATCAGGAACATGCCGATGACCACGAGCGGGATGCTCAGCGCCAGCGAGGCCCATAATCGCCGCTTCAGGTCGGTGAGGCGCTCGCGCTGTACGGCTTCCAGGTCCGCCGCGGCATCCTGCTCCTCGCCGATGAGCAGGTCGTAGCCGATGCTTTGGATGGCCTGCCGCATGCCGCGCTCATCGATCACACCCGGCACGTACTCCACCTGCACGGTGTTGGTGGCCAGGTTCACGGCGGCCTTGAGCACGCCGGGCGTGGCCAGCAGCATGCTCTCCACGCTGGCCACGCAGCTGGCGCAGGTCATGCCCGTCATCGGGAAGGTGCGCTTCACCGTGGGCACGTCGTAGCCGTTGTCGCGGATGGCCTGCACCACGCGTGCGACGGCCTCCACGGGACGGGTGCTGCTGAACACCGCGCGGCGGTTGTTGAGCTCAACGTGATGGTCCTGCACCTCGGGCACGGCCCCCACGGCCTTGTCCACGATGAGGGCGCAATGCTCGCTGTCCATGTTCTCCACGGGCAGCAGGACGGTGGTCTTTTCGGCGGGCATGATGGTCCGTTGTTAGCTGGCCTTGGGGATGAGCCCGTAGCCAGCGGGTTTGAGGGCGGTGAGCAGGTCGTCGAGGGCGATGGCTCCCTGCACGATCTCCACCTCGGCGGTGCTGGTGGCGGCATCCACGCGCACGGCCACCACACCGGGCAAGCGCTTGAGGATGGTGGTGGCGCTGTTGGCGCAGCCTGCGCAGGTGATTCCCGTAGTGGTGAAGCGCAGGGTCTCGGTGGGGGTGCTCGTGTGGTCCATCGTCGTTCGCGTATTGACGGTACAAAGCACCGACGACCACCGTCCCTTCGCGTTACATCCTCTTCGGTAAGGTTTACATCAGGACCCGACCTGGTCCAGCGGGGTGCGTCCCAGGCCCATGGCCTTGAAGGTCGAAGGTGTCATACCGGTGAGCTTCTTGAACTGCGCGCTCAGGTGGGCCACGCTGCTGAAGCCCGTGCGGTCGGCGATCTCGCTCAGGGTGAGCTCATCGTACTTGATCAGCTCCTTCACGCGCTCCAAGCGCTGCAGCAGGAAGTACTGTTCGATGGTGATGCCCTCGACCTGGGAGAAGAGAGCGCTGAGGCCCGAGTACTCGTGGTGGAGGGCGTCGCTCAGGTGCTCGCTCAGCTTCAAGCGACCTCCACCGACCTCGCTGTGATGCACCAGCTTCACGATGGCCGCTTTGATGCGGGCGATCATCGCCGCCTCGCGGCTATCAACCAGTTCGAAGCCTTCGGCCTCCAACAGTGCACGCGCCCCTTCAAGTTGCGCAGGGCCAGGTTCGCGCTCAAGCTCCACCTCGCCCAGGTCCACGTGCTTCACGGCCATGCCCTGCGTTTCGAGCACACGCTTCACCACCGCCCTGCAGCGGTCGCAGACCATATTACGCACGACAAGCTTCATCGGTCCCAAAGCTAAAGGCCCGATCCCTCAGGCCGCTCCACATGGTCCGCCTTCGCTGATGCCCGGTCGAACGAGCTTCACCTACGCCACATCGTTGCTTCGGCGTACGAAGAACATCTCCATCTCCCCCTTGCCCTTGGCCTGCACCTTGCCGCGTGGGGTGAAGACGAGGCCGGGCGTGTCCTTCACCAGCGCGTAGGTGGCCTCGCTGATGTTCACGTGGCCGGGCTCGCCGGATGACTCCATGCGCGAAGCCGTGTTCACCGTATCACCCCAGATGTCGTACTGGAACTTCTTCACGCCCACGATGCCGGCCACCACGGGACCGGTGTGGATGCCGATGCGGATCTCGAAGTAGGGCAGTCCGGCCGCGATCTTGCGCGCCTTGCCCTCGGCAATGAAGTCGCGCATGGCCAGGGCCACCTGGATGGCGTCCACCGCATGGGACCTGTTCTCGATGGGCACACCACCTGCGGCCATATAGGCATCGCCGATGGTCTTGATCTTCTCCATGCCGTGCTCCGCACAGATGCGGTCGAAGTAGCTGAAGCACTCATGCAGGTCCTTCACCAGCTGCTTGGGGCTCACCAGCTCGCTCATGGCCGTGAAGCCCTTGAAATCCGTGAAGAGCACGGTGACCTGGTCGATCAAGCGGGCCTCGGCCTCACCCTTCTCTTTCAGTTCCTCGGCCACCTCGGCGGGCAGGATGTTCAGCAGCAACTCCTCGCTGCGGTCCTTCTCCTTCTGGATGATCTTGTTCACCCGCTGGGTGTAGCGGTACCGGTTGAACAGACCACCGGCCAGGGCCAGGAAGAGGATACCCACGGCGATGGTGGCGTTCTTGATGGCCTTCTGCCGCTTCAGCTCCAGGGACCGCAGTTCCTGGTCCTTCTCCAACAGGGAGATCTGACCCTCCTTCTTCTCGATCTCGTAGCTCAGGGTCTGCGCCTGGAGCTTCTTGTCCATCTCGGCATTGTACAGCGTGTCCTTGATGTCCGAATACAGGTTCAGGTAGGTGTAGGCCTGCTTGTAGTCCGAGGCCTTGGAGTAGCTGTCCGCCAGCCCTTTGTAGGCCTGCTCGATCTCATAGAGCGCATCCAGCCCGGTGGAGATGATCTTGGCCCGTTCGAAGGTGGCGATGGCCTCTGTGACGTCCCCCTTCTTCTCGTAGGTCTCAGCAAGGCTGAGCAGGGACTGGGCCATTTCCAGTTTGGCGTCCACGGCCATGGCGATCTGGTAGGCCTCGGTCTGGTACTGGATGGCCTTGGCAAAGTCCTTCCGCACGGCATAGACCCGGCCGATGCTCTTCAAGGCGAACGGCACATTGCCGGTGGCGCTGTTCCGATAGGCATCCAGGGCCATCTCGAAGTAGAACAGGGCCGAGTCCGGGTTGAACAGCTTGATGGAGTCGATCGCCGTTCGCTCCTGCCCGAAGCCACCCCGGACTTAACGCCAACGCGTCACTAACTTCCACCCACCGATGGAACCGAACAAGCGCACCTCGCTCCTGGTCCTGGCCGCAGCCATCGTGGGCCTTGCGGCCGCGCTACTCATCGATCAATGGGAAGGTGGACCCACGCGCTCAGCGAGCACGGCGCTGCTGCTCGTGGGTTTCATCGGCCTCTGGCTGCACCGCTGGAAAGGCGGACGCTTGTACCAACTGATCAGCGTGGCCGGGCTGGTGGGCTTCATCGTGCTCACCGTGGTGCGCATCGTCACCTCCTGATGCCTATTCTCCACACCAAAGGGCCCGGCGATCACCGGGTTTTTGTTGTGTTCAGAACACAGAACGCTCAATTACCCGACCGGCCAACGTGCGTGATCGTGCAGGGCGTTCAAGCGGCCGTGCCCTCCGGCGCCTTGACCGCGGATGCCGCAGGCACCCGGGGAAGGGCCCGGCGCACCGATGTGTTGGAGAACTCGTCGTGCCAGCCTGTATGGCGCCCCAGGAACGAGAAGGCCTCCAGCGGGATGTAGCGCAGCAGCGTGCGCCCCAGGATGGTGAGCATCCGGCGACGCTCCACCACCACGAAGGTGCCCGTGGCCACCTTGCCCAGGGTGCGCAGGAACACCACCTCGGTGCTGAAGAAATAGACGAACAGCATCACCGAGATCAAGGGATAGGGCGAGTCGTGGAAGTAGGGCACGTCATCCAGCACCGAACCGGTGAAGGCCAGCGCACGCACGTTCATCAAGAGCAGTGCCATGACCACCAGGATGTCCAACACCCAGCCACCCAAGCGGCGCCAGCCGCCCACCCACTGCACCTCGCCCGTTGGTACAAGCCCGCCCACCCGCGCGAAATAGGCCATGCTGGTGGCCAGGTACACCAGCGGCCACAGCCACACCAAGGCGATCCACCAAGGCTCCGGCTGGCCCATGGCATCCTCGGCCGGCCTTCGCAGCAGGAGAAAGAACAACTGGAACAGGGAGGCTGTGAAGGAGAAGACGATGGGGAAGGAAAGCTGTGCCGGCAGCGGGTCCTTCGGCGCCTGGAACCCCTTCACCACGCCCACCGCACCCAACACGGCCGCCACGGTACCGAGCACCCACACGAACAACTCCGCCCAACGGAACGGGTCGAGGCGCAGGAAGCGGTCGGAGAAGCCCGCGTGGAAGAACTGGGCAAGCGTCAACAGGTGTATCAGCGAGGTCAGCGCGACCAGGACCAGAAGAGTGGTGCGTAATGCGGCGGTGGACATGCGGGCAAGCTACGGCCCACCGCCCTTCCTCTTCTCCTTTCGACCCACCCTCCCAGCAGCGTCATGGGAGGCGGAACGCCACACCGCTCGACGACCGCCGGGCCGTTGCCGGGGCGGATGGAAGGGGATGTGCATCCGATCAAAGGGCAAGCATGGTGTTCCGACCCGCAGCGGCCGTTCCCCTGCGGATCGCTCTCGGTCACTGGGCCGCGCCGTGTTCATCGTCCTGTGGGAGCTGAACCGACCATCCCGCTCCCGTGTACGTGTATCCCGTAACCCGACCTTTGATCATCATGCGTACTCCTGCCACCGCACTGCTGCTGCTCGTCATCCCCCTCCTGCACGCCCAAACGTGGGAGCTGGTGACGCCCATCAAGACCCGCAGCGACCTTACCGCCGTGCACCTGCACAGCCCCACGAATGCCGTCACCATCGACCGCACCTTGGGCTTCGTGCTGCGCACCTCCGACGCGGGCGACAGCTGGGAGCGCATGCCCTACAACCTCCTCAACGTGCCGCGCAGCCTGTGGATGTGGGATGACCAGCGCGGCATCATCGGCGCGGAGACCGGCCGCTTCTACCGCACCACCGACAACTGGAGCAGCGTCACCTCGGTGAACCTCTTCGGCTTCGGCCATGCGGCGTGCCTGAGCTTCGTGAACGACACCCTCGGCTGGGCCGCCAGCGAGAGCGGCAAGATCGCGCGCACCACCGATGGCGGCGCCACCTGGACCCTCCAGACCAGCGGCACCACCAACGCGCTGGTGGGCCTCTACTTCGTGAACGACACCCTAGGCTTCGCGTCGGGCACCGGGTCCGTGCTGCTGCGCACGAGCAACGGCGGCAACACGTGGACGCCCATCACCGCGCCCATCACCTTCAACATGCGCGGCTTCCACTTCTTCAATGCGTTCAACGGGCTGGCCGTGGGCATGGGGGGCGAGATCATACGCACCAGCGATGCGGGCCTCACCTGGACCCAGCAGCCCAGCCCCACCACCAACAGCCTGCTCAGCCTCTTTGTGCGCGGCGACCTGCTCATCACCGTGGGCAACGGCGGCGTGGTGATGCGCAGCACCAACGGCGGCGACACGTGGACCGCGCAGATCCTGGACCCGAACCAGGACCTCTACCACGCCTACATCGACCCCAGCGGCTTCGGGCTGCTGGGCGGTGAGGCGCGCGTGTACCGCACCACCGACCATGGCGCCACCTGGACCGCCGTACAGATCGGCACCTACCACACCAAGTTGACCAAGGTGAGCTTCGGTACCGACCAGCTGGGCGCCGCGGCCGGCTGGCAGACCATGGGCGGCTACGAGAACGGCGTGGTCCGCACCACCGATGGTGGCCGCCACTGGGCGAACGTGAACGCGGGCAATGCCACGTGGGGCGGCATCCACCTGCGGTCCGATGGCGTGGGCTGGCTGGGCGGCGGCGTGGGCGCCAACCGCCACACCACCGACTACTTCGCCAGCAGCACCAACCACGCCGGGCCCAATGTGGCCATCCGCAGTACCTGGGCCTTCAGCCCCACCACCGCACTGGCCTGTGGCGGCTACGTGAACGGCGGCTGCTACCGCACCACCAACGGCGGCAGCACCTGGCAGCAGGTGCTCAACGGCGGCAACATCTTCGACATCTGGTTCGTGAACGACCAGCTCGGCTTCTGCGGTGGGCAGGGCGGCACCCTGGCGCGCACCACCAACGGCGGCGTTACCTGGGAATTGCTGGACAGCCCCACCAATTCCGACATCCACAGCCTCTTCTTCCTCAACGACACGCTGGGCTTTTACGCCGGCAACGGCGGCGCACGCACCACCGATGGCGGCGACACCTGGACGCTGATGCCCGAGCTGCCGCAGTTCACCATGAGCATCTTCTTCACCGACCCCGATACCGGCTATGCCGTGCAGTTCAGCGGCTACGTGTTGCGTACCACCAACGGCGGCGATACCTGGGACATGGTGGTGCCCGCCCCCTTCGATGTGGGCCTGAACGATGCCCAGCTGGTGGATGGCGCGCTGCTGGCCGTGGGCGACCAGGGCGATGTGTTCCGCGCCCCGCTGGGCTGCCCGCCCACCCCGCACATCCCCACCGTGCTGCAGAGCGGCAACACCCTCTGCACCGCCTACCGCCCCAGCATCCAGTGGTACCTCAACGGTGAGCCGTTGCCCGATGCCACGTGGCCCTGCATCACCGCCAGCGAACCCGGCAGCTACACCGTGGTGATCACCGATGCGCTGGGCTGCACCAGCGCACCTTCCGTACCTGTGCAGGTGATCATCACCGGGGTGGACACGACCACCGCCGCTGCGCCGCTGCTCCATCCCAACCCCGGCACCGGCACCTACCAGCTGCGCTTCGTCGAGGCCCGTCCCCGCCTGCTGCACCTGCACGACCTGCAGGGCCGCCTGCTCCACCAGCAGCGCAGCACCGACCCCAACGCCGTGCTCTTCCTGGAGCACCTGCCCGCGGGCCTCTATGTGCTGAGCGCTGAAGGGGAAGCGTGGGGGGTGAGGGTGGTGAAGGAGTAGGGCGAGCGGTGGGGTGAGGGTGTCACCCCGCGGGGGTGGGGGGCAGAGACCCCGGGGGGGCAGCCAAAGCCCCCCAAAATAAAAGGTTCGAAGGA
>CAUJFM010000318.1 GCA_963169595.1 Bacteroidota bacterium
TGGTGGAGAAAGGGCGGTGGCGTGCCGGCTTCCACCGAGCGGGTGCCCTGCGCGGAACCGAAGGATAGGGCGGCTCCGAGGAGAACAAGGAGGAAAGGAAGTCTGCGCTTCATGGGATGGTGCGAAGCTATCGGCGTGCCAAAGGGCTCTCGGCCGATGCAAGAGGCAGTTGTGAACATGGGGGACGTAGCTTCTTGGAGCGCACGGGGTGCTCAGGGGCTTGGGGATGGCGGACATCACCACCTATCCGGCCAACGGATCCGGCACCAACTGAACGGCACTGTGCATCCTTTCACCGCCCCCGCGCCCCCATCCGTCGAAACTCGACCCCCACCGCGCAACATCCACGCACCAGGTTCGTTTCCCACCCCGGAACCCGAACCTGCACCCATGAAGAACCTACACACCTACCTGCTGACCGCGAGCAGCGCACTGCTCCTGGCGGCACCCTCTCACGCCTTGGCCCCACCGGTGGGCGATATGAACGGAACCACCGTGACCTTGACCGGCTGGCTGCACGTGGATGATGCCTTCATGGCCGACGTGACCCTCGAGGTGGATGTGAACGGCGAGGTACGGACCGCATCCGTCTCCAACAGCGGTCGGTTCACCATCGACCTGCCCGCCGAGACTTCCGCCACCCTGCGCTTCGCGAAGCCCGGCCATGTGACCAAAACGGTCTCCGTGGATACGCGCCACATCAACGACGGCGACTTCGCAGGATCCCGCCGACGGCAGGTCAAGTTGGCGGTGATCATGGAGCAAGAGCGCTTCATGGCGGGCCTCACCTATGCCGGTCCGGTGGGCAACCTCGGGTTTGAACCCGGCGGGGGCTGCGTTGCCGTGCGACATACCCGGTCGGTGACCCCAGCGAAGCGCCGGGCCACCATGGAGTTCTGATCGAACTTACCCCAGCGAAGAGCCTCCCTCACCGGAGGCTTTTCCCATTCACCACCGGTGAAGGCCGTTACCTTTGGCCGTTCATCATGTTCCATCCTTTCTCCTGCGCCTTCGTGTGCCGTTGCCATGGCTGACCTGATCCGGCTCCTCCCCGACCATGTGGCCAACCAGATCGCGGCCGGCGAGGTGGTGCAACGCCCTGCCAGCGTGGTGAAGGAGCTCCTGGAGAACAGCGTGGATGCGGGCGCCACGCGCATCGTCCTGGTGATCAAGGATGCCGGTCGTACCCTGGTGCAGGTGACCGACGATGGCCGGGGCATGAGCACCATGGACGCCCGGGCCTGCTTCGAACGCCATGCCACCAGCAAGATCCGGGAGGCCGACGACCTCAGCGCCCTGCGCACGAAAGGCTTCCGTGGCGAAGCCCTGGCCAGTATCGCGGCGATCGCCCAAGTGGAGTTGAAGACCCGCGAAAGGGACCAGGAGCTGGGCACCCGCGTATTGATCGAGGGGAGTCGCGTGCGGACCCAGGAAGCCATGGCCTGTGCCGTGGGCACCACCATCGCCGTGCGCAACCTCTTCTTCAACGTGCCGGCACGCCGCCAATTCCTGAAGAGCGACAGCGTGGAGATGAAGCATGTGCTGGACGAGTTCCACCGTGTGGCGCTGGCCCATCCGGAGGTCGCCTTCCAGCTGGTGAACAACGACCACGAGGAGTACAACATGCCCGTGGGCAACGAACGGCAGCGCGTGGTCCACCTCTTCGGCCGTAAGTACGACGAGCGCCTGGTGCCCGTGGATGAGCACACGGACTTCGTGAACGTGACGGGATTCGTGGGCAAGCCGGAGTTCGCCAAGCGGTCGCGCGGGGAACAGTACTTCTTCGTGAACCGGCGTTTCGTGCGCAGCAACTACCTGGAACACGCGGTGCGCAAGGCGTACGACGAACTGGTGTCGCGCGAGAACCACCCCTCGTGGTTCCTCTTCATCGACATCGACCCGGCCCAGATCGACATCAACATCCACCCCACCAAGACGGAGATCAAGTTCCGCGACGACCGTGCGGTGTACGCCATGGTGCATGCCGCCGTACGCCGTGCCTTGGGGCGCTTCAACATCGTGCCCAGCCTCGATTTCGAGCCGGAGCCCGCGATCCTTGCGGCTTTCGCGGGGCAGGGCCCCACGGCGGCACCACCGCGCGAGGCCGTGCCCAGCTGGCGCCCGAACGACCTGGGCGCGTTCATGGCCCCGCCGCACAAGAGCGCCGAAGGCTGGCAACAGCTCTTCGGCGGCGACGCCCCGGCCGTGGAGGCGACACCGGCACCGCCCCCCGCCCAACGGGTGATCCCCTGGCGCGAGCACGAAGGCACGCCCGGCGAACGGCCCGTGTTCCAATTGCACGGCACCTACATCATCGCCCAGTTGCGCAGCGGCTTCATGGTGGTGGACCAGCAACGGGCCCACGAACGCATCCTGTACGAACGCAACCTGAAGCTGATCGAACAAGGTGCCGGGCTGAGCCAGGCCGAACTCTTCCCGCGCCATGTGGAGCTGAGCGCTCCGGACTTCGCCCTGCTCCAGGACGTACTGCCCGAGTTGCGCAGCATGGGTTTCGACCTGGAACCCTTCGGTGGCCGTACGGTACAGGTGAACGGCATGCCCGCGGAGGCCGCGGAGGAGGATCCGGCACGGCTGCTGGAAGACCTGCTGGAACAGCTGAAGCACGAACGTGGCACACTGCGCAACGAGCGACACCACATCCTCGCGCGCAGCCTCTCGCGCAGCATGGCCATCCGGCCCGGCCGAGGCCTGAGCACCACGGAGATGCACGACCTCATCGACCGCCTGTTCGCCTGCGAGATGCCCTACCATGCCCCATCGGGGAAACCCACATTGATCACCTTCGGGCTGGATGAATTGAACGAACGGTTCGAACGGTAGTCGCCGACCTGCCGATGCGGACCACCCTGTGCCTGTTCTTCTGCCTGGTGCGGCTCCTGCTCAACGCCCAGGAGCTGGTGCGGAACGGCGGGTTCGAGCAGCACACGCGATGCCCGCGTCATTTCGCGGCGAAACCCGCACGAGGCCTTGAGGGGGTGAGGACCATCGGTGGCATGCCGGGCTACTTCCATGCCTGCAGCGAACAGCTGGGCACCCCGATGAACTGGGCCGGCAGGCAAGAGCCCTATGAGGGTGAAGCCTACC
>CAUJFM010000319.1 GCA_963169595.1 Bacteroidota bacterium
GCTGAACATGAGCAACCTTGCCATCGAGGCCGGTGTTGACAGCAAGACGATCGCCAGTTGGATCGGAATCCTGGAGAGCAGCTTCATCGTGCACCTCCTGCGGCCCTACCACGTCAACTTCAACAAGCGCGTGGTGAAGACGCCCAAGCTCCTATTCCTCGACACCGGTCTCGCTTGTGCCTTACTGGGCATCACCGAACGGGAACAGCTGGCGCTCCACCCCATGCGCGGACCGCTCTTCGAGAACCTGGTCGCTGCAGAACTGATCAAACGACTTGGACATCAAGGACGTCATGCCCAAACCTGGTTCTGGCGGGATCAGAAAGGGCATGAGGTGGACCTGTTGATCGAAGAAGCAGGAATGATCACCCCCATCGAGATCAAATCCGGCCGCACCATCCAAGCGGAATTCTTCGCAGGCTTGGAATACTGGACCAAGCTCAGTGGCGGGACCAGCGGTATGCTCATCCATGCTGGTGATGCCCGGCAGGAGCGCTCGAACGGCATGAGGGTCCTTCCGTGGAATGGGCTTTTCGAGGCCATCGGAACCTGAGCGCTGATCAACGAGCACGGGATGTGGGTGGAGGCGGAGGTCAAACTTCCCACCACCATGTGCCGCCTCGTCCTCCTATTCCTTCTCGTGCTGCCCTGCTGGTCGCAAGCCCAACGCACCCGCGCCCTGGAGCAACTGGCTTACACCATGGCCGATTCCTACACCAGCGCGGCCCAGGCACAGGCCGACAGCAGCTACTTCGAGGTCGAACTGGAGATGGTGCGCATCTGGCCCAAGCGGCGGGATGGTGCGTGGTTCTATGTGGAGCAGGCCACGACCGCCAGCAAGGAGAAACCCTACCGCAAGCGGGTCTACCACCTACGCGAGGTGAACGACAGCACCTTCATCAGCCGCATCCTCACCATCAAGAGCGGTGCGGCCTTCTTCGGCGCCTACAAGGACCCGGTGAAGCTGGCCAAGCTGTCCCCCGACTCGCTGGTGGCCTTGGAGGGCTGCGACATCACCCTGCGGCGACGCGGCAACACTTACGTGGGCAGTACCGAGGAGGGGCGCTGCCCCAGCACCCACGAAGGCGCCAGCCATACCACCAGCGAGGTGGTGCTCAGCGGCGACCGCATGGTGAGCTGGGACCGTGGCTGGGACGCCAGCGGCAGGCAGGTGTGGGGGGCCACCAAGGGTGGCTACCTCTTCATCAAACGGACCGCTGCGGTCAGCGTACCGACATCTCGGCCGTGACCAGAGGCTCCGGCGCCGGTTCGTAGTGGTACACGATCACGGCCAGCAGGGTGATGAGGACAGCGGCCTGGAGCAGGGTGCGGTACTTCGGTTCCATGGGATAGCGGATTGAGGTTCCTGTGAACGGAGCTCCCCGGCCCAGGTTCCAATGATCCGACGAACTCCCCTCATTCTCCGACGAACCTTGAATAACTTGCCTCCATGTCATCGATCCTGATCGCCGGGGCCACCGGCCTCATCGGCAGCACCGTGCTCCAGTTCGCACTGGCCGATGCCCGCTACACCAAGGTGGTCGTGCTGGCGCGGCGGCCGTTGGGGCTCTCCCACCCCAAGCTGGTCGAATGGACGCACCCCGAGCTGCTGGAAGGCCTGCGGAGCGAGCGGGTCGATGCGGCGGTCTGCTGCCTGGGCACCACCATCCGCAACGTGGGGGGCGACCAGGCGAAGTTCATCCATGTGGACAAGGACCTGGTGGTGGGCCTGGGGCGATGGGCCAAGGCGCAGGGCGTGCCGGTGATGTGCGTGGTGAGCGCCATCGGCGCAGATGCCGGCTCGCGCATCTTCTACAACCGGGTGAAGGGCGAGATGGAGCAGGACCTGAAGGTCTTGGGCCTGCCTGCACTGCACCTCTTCCATCCCTCCATCCTCACCGGGCCACGGAAGGAGAAGCGCTTCGGTGAACGGGTCGGGATCGTGCTGGGACAGCTCTTCGCCCCGCTGCTGCCGGCACGCTACAAGCCGATGCCACATGATGTGCTGGCCAAAGCCCTGCTGAATGCCACGGACCGATCGCCAGGCGGCACGCACACCTACCGGGAGATCCGGGAGCTGGCGGGGATCAGAAGTTGACGAGGCGGCCCTGGGCCAGGGCCAGTTCGGCGTCATCCAGCTGCACCGTCAGCGAATCACGCAGGCGCTCGAAGGCCGGACGCTGGTCCGCGGCCACGGGTTCGGCGCTGGGGAACTCCTCCTGCCGATGGTCCACCTGCACGCCGTTCTTCCAGAAGCGGAAGCACACGTGCGGACCGGTGGCCAGGCCGGTGCTGCCCACCTCGCCGATCACATCGCCCTGTGCCACGCGCTGCCCCTGCTTCACCAGGATCTTGCGCATGTGCAGGTACTGCGTGCTGTAGGTACCGTTGTGGCGGATCTTCACGAAGTTGCCATTGCCCCCGGTGCGGCCGGCCTGCTCCACCACGCCATCGCCCACGGCCAGGATCGGTGTGCCATAGGGTGCCGCGTAATCGGTGCCCAGGTGGGCCTTCATCACCTTCTGCACTGGGTGCAGGCGCCGCTTGCTGAAGCCTGAGGTGATCCGGCTGAACTTGAGCGGGGCCTTGAGGAAGGACTTGCGCTGGCTGTTGCCCTCGCCATCGAAGAACTGCGCCTCCCGGCCCTGCCCGAACAGGAAGGC
>CAUJFM010000320.1 GCA_963169595.1 Bacteroidota bacterium
GACAGCATCCTGCGCAGCGACGGCAGCGGTTGCCAGTACCTGCACCAGAAGGCCGGCGGCAGCATGCGTCCCGCCACCGAGCGCACCGTGGAGCGCAAGGACCACTACGTGTACCAGGAAGGCAAGGCCGTGTTCAAGTTCGCCGTGACCAACATGGCCGACGTGAGTGCCGAGATCATGGAAAGGAACGGCCTCACCGCCGATGACGTGAGCTGGCTGGTGCCGCACCAGGCCAACAAGCGCATCATCGATGCCACCGCTCACCGCATGGGGCTGGATGACAGCAAGGTGATGGTGAACATCGAGAAGTACGGCAACACCACCAGCGGCACCATTCCCCTGTGCCTGTGGGAGTGGGAGAGCCGATTGAAGAAAGGCGACAACCTGATCCTCAGTGCTTTTGGTGGTGGATTCACTTGGGGTGCCATCTGGATCAAGTGGGCCTACGGAGGCTGAACCGGACCATTCCCCGATCCCTAACCTGACTATCTTGGCCGCTCCCCGACGGACACCGGCGAACGGCCCAAAGACCGACCCCATGAACCTATCCCAGATCCAGGACCTGATCAAGTTCGTCGCCAAGAGCGGCGTGAGCGAAGTGGAGATCGAGCAGAAGGACTTCAAGATCACCATCAAGACCCCGGCCGGCAGGAAGGAAGCCCCGGTGCAGGTGATCGCGCAGCCCCTGCCTGCAGCCCAGCCTGTGGCCCTGCCTGCGGCGCCCACCCCTGCTCCTGCAGCTGCCCCTGCTGCCGCTCCCGCCCCGGCGGCAGACAGCAAGTACATCACCATCAAGGCCCCGATGATCGGCACCTTCTACCGCGCTGCGGGCCCCGGCAAACCGGTGTTCGTGAACGTGGGCGACGAGGTGAAGCCTGGCAAGACGATCTGCATCATCGAGGCCATGAAGCTCTTCAACGAGATCGAGAGCGAGGTGAGCGGCAAGATCGTGAAGGTGCTGGTGGACGATGCCAAGCCGGTGGAGTACGACCAGCCGTTGTTCCTGGTGGATCCCGCCTAATGCGCTTCACCGCAAAGACGCGAAGCACGCCAAGGGCTTTGGCTTTGCGCTCTTGGCGTCTTGGCGGTTAATTCTTCAGCGATGTTCAAGAAGATCCTCATAGCCAACCGCGGCGAGATCGCCCTGCGCGTGATCCGCACCTGCCGCGAGATGGGCATCAAGACCGTGGCCGTGTACAGCACCGCCGATCGCGAGAGCCTGCACGTGCGCTTCGCCGATGAGGCCGTGTGCATCGGTCCGCCCCCCAGCAAGGAGAGCTACCTCAACATGCCGCGGATCATCGCGGCGGCCGAGATCACCAACGCCGACGCCATCCACCCGGGCTACGGCTTCCTCAGCGAGAACGCCAAGTTCAGCAAGCTGTGCCAGCAGCACGGCATCAAGTTCATCGGCGCCACGCCCGAGCAGATCGAGGCCATGGGCGACAAGGCCACCGCGAAGGCCACCATGATCAAGGCCGGCGTGCCCGTGGTGCCCGGCACCGAGGGCCTTGTCACCGATATCGAACTGGCCAAGAAGGAGGCCAAGCGCATCGGCTACCCCGTGATCCTGAAGGCCACGGCCGGTGGCGGTGGCAAGGGCATGCGCCTGGTGTGGAACGAGGAGGAGTTCCAGGAGGCCTTCGAGAAGGCCAGCCAGGAGGCGGGCGCCGCGTTCGGCAACCCCGGCATGTACATGGAGAAGTACATCCTGGAGCCGCGCCACATCGAGATCCAGATCGCGGGTGACCAGTACGGCACCTTCTGCCACATGAGCGAGCGCGACTGCTCCATCCAGCGCCGCCACCAGAAGCTCGTGGAGGAGACGCCCAGCCCCTTCATGACCAAGGCCCTGCGCAAGAAGATGGGCGAGGCCGCCATCAAGGCCGCCGCCAGCGTGAACTACGAGGGCGTGGGCACCGTGGAATTCCTGGTGGACAAGGACCGGAACTTCTACTTCATGGAGATGAACACCCGGATCCAGGTGGAGCACACCATCACCGAGGAGGTGATCGACTACGACCTGATCCGCGAGCAGATCAAGATCGCTGCAGGCATCCCCATCAGCGGCCTCAACTACGAGCCCACGCGCCACAGCATCCAGTGCCGCATCAACGCGGAGGACCCCTTCAACAACTTCCGCCCCACGCCTGGCAAGATCACCAGCTACCACAGCCCCGGTGGCCATGGCGTGCGTGTGGACACCCACGTGTACGCAGGCTACACCATCCCGCCGAACTACGACAGCATGATCGGCAAGCTGATCGTGAGCGCGCAGACGCGGGAGGAGGCCATCACCAAGATGGAACGGGCCCTGAGCGAGTACGTGATCGAGGGGGTGCACACCACCATCCCCTTCCACCTGCAGCTGATGCAGAACGAGAAGTTCCGCGCCGGGGAGTTCACCACGAAGTTCCTGGAGGACTTCGAGATCAAGAAGCCTTAAGGCAGGCTGTCCGTTACGCTGATCCGCACCCGACGCAGCCCGTCCGGTTCGGGCTGGAACACGATGCCGTGCGATAGCCCGCGCTCGCGCAGGAAGTCCTGTGCCTGCTGAAGGCCATCCACGCCCAGCACCGTCCGCTTCGCGTACCACAGCACCTGGGGCTCCGGGGCCGCCCCGACGAGGAAGACCACCTCATCCGCCCGGGCCTCGTGCGCGATGGCCAGGCCGAGGTCGCGTTCCATCGCATACCGTCCACCATCATGACCCGGCAGCGGGTTGGTGCGATAGAAGTAGGCCACACCCGCTGCACAGGTCAACACCAGCAGGGCAATGGACCATGTCGGGCGCAGCCGGGCAAGGGCCATACCGCCCAAGGCACACAGCAACGGCCCGCCCTTGAGCGCCGCGAAGTCGTGCTCGGCATAGGGGAGCAGCAGGGCATGGTCCAGCAAGACGGGTAGTCCTGCGAGCACCACGAACAACCAGGGCAGGGAGGCTTGCGGGTCCTTCCCGGGGCGGCGCATCCAACGCACCGCGGTGAGGGCCACGAGCAGGGCGATGACGGGCAGAAAGTTGAGGCGGTAGTTGAGCAGCACCAACTGACGCAGGGACCCGAGCAGGTCCACGTCCGGGCCGGTGGTGCCGCGCACCGCATAGCGCCCGGCGTAGTACTTCAGCAGCGCGCCGAGGTCCACCAGGTGCAGGTAGCGCCAGGCCGTGTACCCCAGCGCGGTGGCCATGGCCAGTGCGGCCCAGCCCATCACCCCCCACCAGCGTCGGTCGTTCTCTCTGCGGGCCTTCCAGGCAGCGTACGCCATGGACGTGAGGCCTGCGAGCACGCCCAGCCAGCTGGTGAGCACCGCGAGGAAGAGCGTGATGGTGAAGAGGACGACGCGCCGTGTCTGGAGGGGGTCGTTCCGGTGGAAGAGCAGGAGCGCGGCCAGCAGGTGCAGCACCCAGGTGTTCTGCACAAAGATGTCGCCCATGTAAGCGTTGCTGTGGAACCAGAGCGGGCCCGGCATGAAGAGGTAGAGCATGGCCGTGTAGAGCGGAGCACGCGATCCGGCGGGGAGCACGGCTTTCAGGCCATAGGCCAGGCACAGGGCGGTGATCAGGTGGAAGAACACGTTGAAGAGCTGCAGCCCGAGCGCGTTGGGCGGCGTGCCGGTGAGCACGAAGAGCGCGTAGGGCAGGTCGAAGGCGAGGGGCGGGTGCGAGAAGTAGTACAGGGCCAGCGCCTGTTCGTTGGGGTCGTAGAGGTGCGGCGGAAGGAAGGTGCGCGCCTCTTGCACGAAGACGCCCGTGGGCGCACCGGCATGGGCCGCGATGCCATCGGTCCACCAGTTCTGCAGGGTGATGAGGGTGATGGCCGTGCAGAACTCGTGGTGCGCCGAAAGGGGGCGGTCCAGCAGCGGCAGGCGCAGGAGCACGCTCAGCACGAAGGCCGCCAGGATCACCGGGAGCGCATGGCGCTGCATCGCCACGAACATACGCCGCGCCGCCCGCTAGCTTTGGCCAGTGATGTCACTACCCGGTTGGATCCGTTCGCGCTGGTGGGCACCGGTGGTGCTGGTCATTGCCGCTTTCGCGCTGTTCTGGCCGGTGCTCGGCCTCTCGTTGCTCAGCGACGATCATGTGGCCGTGTGGCGCACCGGGGTGCATGGCGGGGCCTGGCGCACGGGCTTCTTCCGCCCGCTGGCCGATCTCACCATCCGTTGGGGAGGTCTGTTGCATGGGCCGGATGCCCTGGGCTACCGGGTCTTCAACGTGGCGCTTCACGAGGTCAACACCTGGCTGGTGCTGGTCCTGGGGCGTCAATGGTTGGGTCCCACGCGCGGGCCTTGG
>CAUJFM010000321.1 GCA_963169595.1 Bacteroidota bacterium
TGAGGTCGCCCGGCACCAGCACATCGATGGGGTCGTTGTCGCACATTTGGTCGCTTTCGGCCTGCAGGGTCACGTTCTCCAGGTTGGTGGTGTTGAGCAGCGCGAAGGCATCGAGCTTGCCGTAGCCGTGGATGTTGTTGGGCACGGCGCCCGTGAACTGGTCGGCGACGGCGGTGCTGTGCAGCGCGGCGATCACCTCCTCCACCGGGGCGGTGGTGCACTTCTGGAAGTAGAGCGCGATGGCCCCGGTGACCACGGGCGATGCGATGGAGGTGCCGCCGGCACGCGAGTGCATACCGCCCTGCGCCACCTTGTTCGGCTCCAGTGCGGTGAGGATGGCCAGGTTCTGCAGGGTATTGGCCGTGAAGGTGACATCGCCGGTGGCGGTGAGGTCGGGCTTCTGGCGCTCATCGCGGGTGGGGCCCAGGCTGCTGTTGATGGTGATGGCACCGGGCGTGCCGGGCACGGTCTGCGGGTTGCCGTTCACATCGGTGTAGGCCACCACGTTGTAGTGGTTGCCCACGGTGACCACCTTGTCGGAGCAGGCCCAGCTGTCCACCAGGTGCTTGTTGCGGTCGGGCAGCACGTACTTGGCGATGGGTGGGAACTCGGCCACGGAAGGGATGTTGGTGACCATGAGGCAGCCGTTGCCGATCTGGGCGCTGCTCCACACATCGAAGCGGCCGGTGCCGGTGGTCATGAAGCGGAAGTTGTAGGCGTTGGAATCGGGCTGGGCCATCACCACCTGCAGCTGCACCTGATCGCCGCGCTGGGCCGCGTAGTACTGCACCACACCGAGGCGTTGGCCGCTGCTGTTCTTCAGCGTGTCGGTGATCACGTTGCCCAGGTTGGCGCCGATGGTGCGGTAGGGCGTGCGGCCCCGGAACTGGTAGCTGGGCGTTACACGGTCGGCACCCACGCAGTACTGCACCTCGGTGAGGTCGGCCAGATCGGCCCAGACCTCGAGGAAGACATAGCCGTACTGCTGGCCGTTGAAGGTGAGGTTGGGGCTGTAGCGGAACCAGGTGAAGGCCGTGTCGGGCGTGACCTCGGTGCGCAGGTGGTAGGGCAGGAACTGGTTGCTGTTGCCGATGGCGCACACCATGGCGCGTCCGCCGCGTGCGGTGAGCATGCTGTCGATGAGCAGGGCGGCGGCGTCCTGGCCGTCGTGCGAGCCATAGTAGGTGCCGAGGCTGGCGTTGATCACCGCGGGTTTGCCCATCGCCTCGGCCTCGTCCAGGATGTACTTCACGCCATCGGCCACCACGCTGCGCCAGTTGGGCGCGTTGAAGCGGCTGGAGACCACGATGATGTCGGCCTCCGGTGCGGCGCCTTTGTGGAAGCCATTGGCCAGGCCGTTACCCGCGGCCGTGCCGGTGACGGTGGTGCCATGGCCGTTGTAGCCGTTCTGATCCACGGAGGTCATGAGGCCATCGTTGATCATGGTGCTGTCCCACACCTGACCGTAGCCATAGGGCTGCGGGGTGAGCTGCGCGTTGAACGGCAGGGTCTGGTCCCAGTACTTCACGATGCGGGTGCGGCCGTTGGCGTCCTTGAAGTCGCCGTGCTGGTGATCCAGGCCGGAATCGATGATGCCCACCACCACGCCGGTGCCGTCGTAGGCCTGCGGCAGGGGGGCCTGTCCGGCATGCACCAGATCGATGCGGTTGCGCACGCGCATGGTGTCGTTGAGCACCTGGCCGCGGTCCAGGCTGAACTCAAAGCGTTCCACGGCGGGCAGGGCGGCGAGGGCCTGCACGCGGTCCACGGGCACGCGGGCGCTGGTGATGCGGCCGGTGGCCATCTTCACCGAGCCTCCATGCATACGCACGGCCTGGGCCACGGCGGCCGGTGTGCCGTGGATGAAGAGGTCCACCTGCTCGCCGGGGGCGTGCGGGCCCTGGAGCCAGGCCTCCAGCACGAGGTCGATCTTGGTGGGGCGCTGGGCGTGGGCGGAAGAGGCCAGCAGCAGCAGGGCCGCAAGCAGCGGAACACAACGATGGTTCATGGGTTAAAGGTATCGCCGCTCAGGAGGCGCTGAGGCGGGCGTGATCGGGCATTTCGCTCAAGAAATCCACACGCCCTGTGGAATGTTCGATGCGGCAGCAATAGTGGCGCAGTCCGTTGGTGACGATCAGGTGGGCCACCTTGAAGACCGTGTTGTAGCGCGCGGCCTGCTCGAAGGTAGCCTGCGTGATGGCCACGGTGGGTGCTTTGCACTCCACCAGCGCCACGGGGCGGCCGTGGGCATCGTGCACCACGATGTCGGCCCGCTTGCTGAGGCCGTTCATGGTGAGGGCGCGTTCCACCGCGAGCAGCGAGAGGGGCACATGCAGATTGTGGACCAGGTAGTTGAGGAAGTGCTGGCGCACCCATTCCTCGGGGGTGAGGGCCACCCAGCGGCGGCGCACGGGATCGAACACCTGCGGTCCGTCGGCACCGTGCTTAGTTTTGACCCCATGGTCGGGCAGTTCCAAGGTCGGGACGCCGGGTTCCATCCCCACAAAAGTGCACACCAAGGAGGACATCGTACAGAACTGGCTGCCGCGCTACACCGGCCTGCAGCTTTCCGAGTTCAAGCCGCACATCCTGCTCACCAACTTCGACAACTACCTGGACATCTTCTGCCAGCTCACCGGGGCCACCATCCCGGTGAAGGACAAGGCGATGAAGGTGGCGGTGGCCGAGGACATGGTGATGATCAACTTCGGCATGGGCAGCCCCAACGCCGCCACGCTGATGGACCTGCTCAGCGCCATCGACCCCAAGGCGGTGCTCTTCCTGGGCAAATGCGGCGGGCTGAAGAAGAAGAACCAGCTCGGTGACCTGATCCTGCCCATCGCGGCCATCCGCGGCGAGGGGACCAGCAACGACTACTTCCCGCCCGAGGTGCCGGCGCTGCCGAGCTTCATGATCCACCGCGCGGTGAGCCACGTGATCCGCGACATGGAACTGGACTACTGGAGCGGCACGGTGTACACCACCAACCGCAGGGTATGGGAGCATGACCAGGCCTTCAAGGAGCGGCTCCGCCTGCTTCGGGCCATGGCCATCGACATGGAGACCGCCACGCTGTTCATGACCGGCTTCGCCAACAGCATCCCCACCGGCGCGCTGCTGCTGGTGAGCGACCAGCCCATGGTGCCCTGGGGCGTGAAGACCAGCACCAGCGATGCGAAAGTGACCGGCTCCTTTGTGGAAACACATGTGCGTGTGGGCGTGGAGAGCCTGCGGGAGATCATCAACAAGGGAGCCTCGGTGAAGCACCTGCGGTTCGAGTGAGGAAGGGAAAGGAAGAAGGAGGAAGGTTTAAGGAGGAAGGTTAAAGGAGGAAGGAAGTAAGGATGAAGAAGGGTGCCAAAGCATTGATCGGAACAGCCTGAACCAGCACCACGGCCAACCGACAACCAACAACCTCCCTCCCCAGCAACCGACAACCACCAACCTCCTCCCCAACAACAACCACCAACGTCCCACCAGCATGGCCTCCACGATCGACGACTACAAGAAGCTGATGACCGACGTGCGGGCGGGCAAGTTCAAGCCCGTGTACCTGCTGCATGGCGAGGAGAGCTTCTTCATCGATCGGCTGGCCGAGGAGATCGAACGGCTGGCGCTGGAGGATCACGAGCGCGATTTCAATCAGACCATCCTTTACGGGCGCGACGTGGACCCGGACACTGTGAAGGACACCTGCCTGCGCTACCCCATGATGGCCGAGCGGCAGCTGGTGGTGGTGCGCGAGCTGCAGAACTGGCGGATCGACCAACTGGACAAGCTGGAATCCTACCTGGCCAAACCCACCCCCACCACGGTGCTGGTGCTGTGCTACAAGCACAAGAAGGTGGATGGCCGCAAGAGCGTACTGAAGACCATTCCGAAAGGCGGCGGGGTGGTGTTCACCAGCGACAAGGTGCGCGACGACAAGCTGCCCGATGTGCTGATGGGCTTTGCGAAGGGCATGAAGCGCCGGCTCGG
>CAUJFM010000322.1 GCA_963169595.1 Bacteroidota bacterium
CGCCCTCGTTGTAGTTGGTCACATCGGCGAGGCCGCCGGTTGGAAAATCGGGCAGCAGCTCGAAGGAGCGCTTGCGCAGCACGGCGATGCTGGCGTCGATGAGCTCGTTGAAGTTGTGCGG
This sequence comes from Bacteroidota bacterium, assembly GCA_963169595.1. GTDB lineage: Bacteria > Bacteroidota > Bacteroidia > Flavobacteriales_F > PHOS-HE28 > PHOS-HE28. Next base: position 122 of record CAUJFM010000322.1, read on the forward strand.
CAGCACTTTGCAGCTGAGGCCCACCGCGATGCCTTCGGCACCCTGGGCCAGCAGCAGCGGGAACTTCACCGGGAGGAAGACCGGCTCCTTGTTGCGGCCGTCATAGCTCAGCTGCCAGTCGGTGGTCTTCGGGTTGAACACCACCTCCTTGGCGAACTTGCTGAGACGCGCCTCGATGTAACGCGGGGCTGCCGCACTGTCGCCGGTGAGCGTGTTGCCCCAATTCCCCTGGCAGTCGATCAGCAGGTCCTTCTGCCCCAGCTGCACCAGCGCATCGCCGATGCTGGCGTCGCCGTGCGGATGGTACTGCATGGTGTGCCCGATGATGTTCGCCACCTTGTTGTAGCGGCCATCGTCCAGGTCGTCCATGGCATGCAGGATGCGGCGCTGCACCGGTTTGAGACCGTCGTATAGCGCGGGCACGGCACGCTCCAGGATCACATAGCTGGCGTAATCCAGGAACCAGTCGCGGTACATGCCGCTCACCGAGAAGGTGCCCGCACCACCGGCACCGGGCACGCCCTTCGCAAGGCCGCCTTCACCGCTGTCGTCCACTTGTTCGGGGAGGTCGTCGTTCAGATCGCTCATCACAGGGTCACACAGATGGTCTCCGCACGTGCCACGGAGAAGTTGTTCGTCAGGCGCAGCTCAAGGCACACGGGCGAGCCCTGCACCAGGTTCTGCTTGTAGTACTTGAAGGCATCGCCACCCGGCGGGTCCGCGTTGATCACGGTCGTCTGGCCGTTCTGCAGGTCATGCACCTGCACCGCATAGCTGGCGGAGGGGTTCAGGAAGAGATCACGCCGCACACGGAAGGCGATGACCTGCCGGACCACATTGCCCACACCGGGAATGAACACCGTCTCGGTGTAGGTGCCCTCGCTCACGAAGACGTTCTCGCCCACATACCCCGGATCGAACGGGTTGTTGGTGAGCTTCCCGGGGTCCAGGTCGTCCTTGTAGCACCCCGCCAGCAGAAGCGGCAGGGCCATCAGCAGCGCAAGGGTGGATCGGTTCATCGGGCCAGGGGAATGGTGATGCCGGCGGCCCAGGTTCCACCGTTCTGTCCGGGCACCCAGACGAGGCCTTCGAACCGGGTGCGCTCCTTGTCCTCGAAGGCCGGAGGTCGGCTCTCCTCGAGCTTGCGCCGGAGGTACCACGTAGCGCCAGCGGAGACCACAAAAAGACCCGAGGCCACGATGGTCGTGGTGCGTGCCTTGGCGAAGTCGTCCTTGGCATCCGGGATCCCGGTGCTCTTCATCCGCTGGATCTCGCCGGGGTCCGTCGATGCGGCATAGGCCTCCTCCAGATCGACCAGTTCCTGATGGGCCTGTCGATAATCCAGGTAGCTCACCACCATCCACGCAGCCGCGCCGGCCGCGACCACCGGTGGCCCATAGAGACCCCAACGGCGGGTGGTGGTGTACCGCTCTGATCGCTTGCGCCACTGGATATACTCCTCCGAATAACGCAATCCGATCCGCACGTCGGTGGTGACACCGGGAACCACCGTGATGGTGGTATCCAGCATCCGACGTTCGGGCGCCCAGAACACGAAGTGATGCGGACCTTCGAGGAGACGCAGTTCGCGGTCGCGCATCCGATAGGCCGTATCGAGCACGTATTCCGTGCTGCCGGCCGGTTCCATGTTCAGGCGCAGTGTGCCGGTGGACTGACCGACCGCGCTTCCCGCGAACAGCACCAGCACCCCGCCCACGAGGCACTGCACCACACGCACCGCTATGCCGGTCCAGCCGCTCATACCTCCTCCTCCACTTCGTCCAGCTTACGGGCAATGTCGCGCATCACGCTCGCCTGCGCGGCGGCGGCCGCTGCCTCCTCCACCAGGTCCTTCTCCACCTTCAGGTTGTCGATGATGAAGTCCTGGCGCTTGGGCGTGTTCTTGCCCATGTAGAAATCGAGCAGGTCCTGCACAGCGGCATCGCGCGTGATCATCACAGGCTCGAGGCGGATGTCGGGGCCGATGAAGTGCTTGAACTCGTCCGGGCTGATCTCGCCAAGGCCCTTGAAGCGGGTGATCTCCGCACCCTTGCCCAGCTTGATGATGGCGCGCTGGCGCTCCTCGTCGCTGTAGCAGTAGATGGTCTCCTTCTTGTTGCGCACGCGGAACAGTGGCGTCTGCAGGATGTACAGGTGATCGTTCTTCACCAGGTCGGGGAAGAACTGCAGGAAGAAGGTCATCAGCAGCAACCGGATGTGCATGCCGTCCACGTCGGCATCGGTGGCGATGACGATGCGGTTGTACCGCAGGCCGTCCATGCCATCCTCGATGTTCAGCGCGGCCTGGATCAGGTTGAACTCCTCGTTCTCGTACACCACCTTCTTGGTGAGGCCGTAGCAGTTCAGCGGCTTGCCCTTCAGACTGAAGACCGCCTGGGTGTTCACATCGCGGCTCTTGGTGATGCTGCCGCTGGCACTGTCGCCCTCGGTGATGAAGAGCGTGGTGTGCTCCTTGCGGTCGTCCTTCTTGGGGTCGCTGAGGTGTACGCGGCAGTCGCGGAGCTTGCGGTTGTGGAGGCTGGCCTTCTTGGCGCGCTCCCGGGCCAGCTTGCGGATGCCGCTCAGCTCCTTGCGCTCCCGCTCGTTCTGCAGGATGCGCTGCTGGAGCACCTCGGCCACCTGCGGATGCTTGTGCAGGTAGTTGTCCAGCTCGCGGCCGATGAAGTCGCCCACGAAGCTGCGCATGCTCTGACCTCCGGGCTCGATCTCCAGGCTGCCCAGTTTGGTCTTCGTCTGGCTCTCGAACACGGGTTCGATCACCTTCACGCTCACAGCCGCCACGATACCGGTGCGCACATCACCGGCCTCCCAATCCTTCTTGAAGAAGTCCTTGATGGTCTTGGCCACCGCCTCGCGGAAAGCACCCTGGTGCGTGCCGCCCTGCGTGGTGTGCTGGCCGTTCACGAAGCTGTAGTACTCCTCACCGTAGTGGTTGGCGTGGGTCAGGGCCACCTCGATGTCATCGCCCTTCAGGTGGATGATGGGATACAGCGGCTCCCCGTCCATCTTGGTCTCCAGCAGGTCCAGCAGTCCGTTCTTGCTCTGGTACCGCTGACCGTTGTAG
>CAUJFM010000323.1 GCA_963169595.1 Bacteroidota bacterium
GCCGTTCGCCGCGTAAGGGGAACGGCAATGTGACCATGATACAGGCGCAACCAGATGGCAAATTCATCCTTTCGGGCGGCATCACGTTTTGGGAAGGCCAGCCAACGGGAGGGTGGACGTTCCGCGTGCATGCCGATGGCACCTTGGACAATACGTTCCAAGCAGCGATCACGTGGGGGCTGGTCTTTAGTGCCACCGTGCTCGATGATGGGCGCGTTCTATGCTCAGGCTTGTTCAAGACGGAGTTCAGCTCGCCGGATTCGCTTCATTTCGTGCGGCTCATGCCGGATGGGAGTATAGACCCGAGCTTCAACAACAACACGGAGGTAGTTCGCCAGACTTGGGGGCCACCGCTCTGGCCCAACATGCCGATCAATTGGGGGCAGTTCACAATTGTTCTGCATCAAGTGCTCTCGGATGGGCGGATAGCGATCCTTGGCTCCTATCAGACCATCGATGGACATTTGAAGCGCGGTATCGGGCTTTTAGATCCGGATGGTAATTGGTTGGAGGAGCCCTTCGGTTCGGCAGGCTGCGGACAGTATGCGTACAGTGGTGGCACTGGCACGATCGATTACATCTACAACGATGTAACCGGCCTGCTCGAAGCCCCCGATGGATACATCTACATCTGGGGCGCGTACAAGGGCTACAGCGATGGCATCACCAACGACCCCACGCAGGCGTTCGTGACCAGGCTATATGGCTTGGATGTAGGTGTTCGCGAGCACGAGCAACTGCAAGTCGATGTCTTCCCCAACCCCAGCTCGGGCCAGGTCACGATCCATCTGGATCACTATTCCGGTGGTGAAGAGGTGGAGGTGCGCGATGCCCTTGGCTGTACGGTCGTTCAACAGCGCATCACCGGTGCCAGCATGGTGTTGGACCTTTCGCAGCAAGCTGATGGGCTGTACACCCTTGCGGTGCGGAGCAATGGGCGCACGCCGGTGGTGCAGCGGGTGGTCATTCAGCACTGAGCCCGGCGCGGCCCAGGCCATACGCATGTGCTACGCCTTGGAGCGGTAGCCCGGCCCACACTACCTGGCGAGAATGGGACCCCATGGTCCAACTGCCCGGGCGCTGGCACGGAGGAAAGTTCGGATCGGTCGTGCCGTCCAGAAGCCCGAAGGCCCTTGAGCGATCAAGGGCCTTCGGCGTTGTAGTGAATGGTGCGGTGCTCAGGCGTCCTTGCCGTGGCACTGCTTGTACTTCTTGCCGCTGCCGCAGGGGCAGGGATCATTGCGGCCCGGGGCCTTCTCCACGCGCACCGGGGCTACCGGCTGGCGGGGGCCACCGGGCGGCGGCGTAGATGGAGGCATGGGGCCACGCGCCGGGGCTCCCCCTTGTGGCGCGGGACGCGGGGCGGGGCTGGTGCTGCGGCCACCGCTGAACTGGGGCACCTCCGTGCGGCTCGTCTCCAGGCGTTGCTGCGGCGGCTTCGGCGCCTGGGCCTGCTGCACCTGGGGCTCGGCCGTGGGCAGGCCGGCCTTCGCCAGGAAGCCCACCACCTCGCCGTTGATGCGGTCGATCATCGCCTTGAAGAGGTTGAAGCTCTCCAGCTTGTAGATCAGCAGCGGGTCCTTCTGTTCGATGGCCGCGTTCTGCACGCTGCGGCGCAGTTCGTCCATCTCACGCAGGTGCTCCTTCCACTCGTTGTCGATGATGGCCAGCGTGATGTACTTCTCGATGCTGGCGCTCAGCTCGTGGCCCTGGCTCTTGTAGCACTTCTGCAGGTTGGCCACCACCTGCATGGTCTTCAACCCGTCGGTGATGGGCACCACGATGTTCTCGTACTGCTGGCCCTGGTTCAGGAACACATCGGTGATCACCGGCATGGCCTGTGCGGCCAGCTTGGCGCCGTGGCGCTCGTAGGCGGCCATGGCCGCTTCGTAGAGCCGCTCGGTCAGCTCCTCGGCCTTCAGCTTCTTGAAGCCATCGGCATCCACCGGGCTCTCGGTGCTCAGCTTGCGGAACACGTCCAGTTGGAAGCCGTCGAAGTCACCGGACTCGTGGTATTCGTTCACGATGCCCGCGCTCACCTCGTAGAACATGTTGAGGATGTCCAGCTTCAGGCGTTCGCCGAAGAGCGCATGGTGGCGGCGCTTGTAGATCACCGTGCGCTGGCTGTTCATCACGTCATCGTACTCCAGTAGACGCTTGCGGATGCCGAAGTTGTTCTCCTCCACCTTCTTCTGGGCGCGCTCGATGCTGCGCGTCACCATGCTGTGCTGGATCACCTCGCCCTCCTTCAGGCCCATGGTGTCCATGATCTTGGCGATGCGCTCGCTGTTGAACAGGCGCATCAGGTCGTCCTCGAGGCTTACGTAGAACTGCGAGCTGCCGGGATCGCCCTGGCGGCCGGCGCGGCCGCGCAGCTGACGGTCCACGCGGCGGCTCTCGTGCTTTTCGGTGCCGATGATGGCCAGACCACCGGCTTCCTTCACGCCGGGGCCCAGCTTGATATCCGTACCGCGGCCCGCCATGTTGGTGGCGATGGTCACCGTTCCGGGCAGGCCCGCCTGCGCCACGATCTCCGCCTCACGCTGGTGCTGCTTCGCGTTGAGCACGTTGTGGGGGATGTTGCGCATCTTGAGCATCTTGCTCATCAGCTCGCTCACCTCCACGCTGGTGGTGCCCACCAGCACAGGGCGGCCGGCCTCGCGCAGCGCCACGATCTCGTCGATCACCGCGTTGTACTTCTCGCGCTTGGTCTTGAAGACCATGTCCTCGGCATCCTTGCGCACCACGGCACGGTTGGTGGGGATCACCATCACGTCCAGCTTGTAGATGTCCCACAGCTCCTGGGCTTCCGTCTCGGCCGTACCGGTCATGCCGGCCAGCTTGTGGTACATGCGGAAGTAGTTCTGCAGGGTGATGGTGGCGTAGGTCTGCGTGGCGGCCTCCACCTTCACCTTCTCCTTGCTCTCGATGGCCTGGTGGAGCCCATCGCTGTAGCGGCGACCTTCCAGGATACGGCCGGTCTGCTCGTCCACGATCTTCACCTTGCCGTCCATCACCACGTATTCCACGTCCTTCTCGTAGAGGGCGTAGGCGCGGATCAGCTGGTTCACGGTGTGGATGCGCTCGCTCTTGATGCCGAACTCGCGCAGCAGCTCGTCCTTGCGGCGGGCCTTCTCCTCGGTGCTGGCGCCGCTCTTCTCGATCTCGGCGATGGTGCCGCCCACATCGGGCATGATGAAGAAGCCGGCATCGTTCACGTCGCCGCTGATCAGGTCCACGCCCTTCTCGGTGAGCTCGATGCCGTGGTGCTTCTCGTCGATGGTGAAGTAGAGCTCGGCATCGACCTTGGGCATCTCCTTGCCCTGGTCGGCGAGGTAGAAGTTCTCGGTCTTCTGGAGGTGTGCCCGCACGCCGGTCTCGCTCAGGAACTTGATCAGCGCGCTGTTCTTGGGCAGGCCGCGATGGGCGCGCAGCAGCGCCATGCCGCCCTTCTCCAGCTGCTCCTTGGTGGCGCTGCCGTCGGACAGGCCCTTGAGGTTCTCCTTGGCCTCGGACAGCAGCTTCGTCACCAGCTGCTTCTGGGCGTTGTACAGCCGTTCGATGCGCGGCTTGTACTCATCGAACTGGTGCACCTCGCCCTTCGGCGTGGGGCCGCTGATGATGAGCGGGGTGCGGGCATCGTCGATCAGCACCGAATCCACTTCGTCCACGATGGCGAAGTGGTGCTTGCGCTGCACCAGGGCACCCGGCGTGTGCGCCATGTTGTCGCGCAGGTAGTCGAAGCCGAACTCGTTGTTGGTGCCGTAGGTGATGTCGGCCATGTAGGCCTTGCGGCGCTCGGGGCTGTTGGGCTGGTGCTTGTCGATGCAGTCCACCCGCATCCCGTGGAACTCGTGGATGGGGCCCATCCATTCCGCGTCGCGCTTGGCCAGGTAGTCGTTCACCGTCACCACGTGCACACCGCGCCCGGGCAGGGCGTTGAGGAACACGGGCAGGGTGCTCACCAGGGTCTTGCCCTCACCGGTGCTCATCTCGGCGATCTTGCCCTTGTGCAGGGCCACACCACCGATCAGCTGCACATCGTAGTGCACCATGTCCCAGGTCACGGGGATGCCGGCGGCCATCCAGGTGTTCTTCCAAACCGCCTGGTCGCCTTCGATGCGGATGGCATCGGGCCGCTTGATGGCCAGCTCCTTGTCGAGCTCGGTGGCGGTGACGCGCAGTTCGCTGCTCTCCTTGAAGCGCCGTGCGGTCTCCTTCACGATGGCGAAGGCCTCGGGCAGGATCTCCAACAGCACCTCCTCGATCTGCTTCAGGCTGGCCTCCTCCAGTTTGTCGATCTCCTCGTAGCGCCGCTCGCGCTCGTGGATGTGCATCTGCGGATCGGCCTCGATCTCGGCGCGCAGGGCGTTGGCCTTCTCGTCGTTGGTGCGGGTGCGCTCGGCAATGCGGGCCTTGAGGTCCAGCGTGCGCTGGCGCAGCTCGTTGTTGCTGAGGCCGGCCAGTTTGGCAAAGGCGGCGGTGGTCTGTTCCACCAGCGGGGCCACTTCCTTGAGGTCGCGCTGGGCCTTGTCGCCGAAGATGGACTTGAGGGCCTTTGTGAATGAACCGATCATGTGCTCGTGAGGGATGGGATCAATGCAACGCGGGGCGTGGCTTGGGGGCCGCTCGTCCGCCGCGCGCGGAAGGATGGCAAATGTAGGTCTGACAGCTATCTGACCGATCAGGTAGTGGACCAGCGGTGGAGCACAGACCGGGCCGGGATGGGGGGTGCTGTCATTGCGTCAGTCCACGGAAATGGCGAAGCCCCCTGCGGGAGGGGGCTTCGATCGTGTTCCGTTCGGCTCAGTACTCGTCCTCGTTGAAGAAGAAGTCCTCCTTCGATGGGTAGTCCGGCCAGATGTCCTCGATGGATTCGAAGATCTCTTCGTCGTCCTCGATGGCCTGCAGGTTCTCCACCACTTCGAGGGGAGCGCCGGTGCGCATGGCGAAATCGATGAGCTCATCCTTGGTGGCGGGCCAGGGGGCGTCCTCCAGGTATGAGGCGAGTTCCAGTGTCCAGTACATCGTTAGGCCGTAGTAGGGTCCGTGAAATTGGCCGCAAATATAGCCGGATCGCCATGCGGCCCGTGGTGTTTTTTCAACCGCTCCAGCCCGTGGTGACGAACGGTCGGAAAGGGGCGGTCCGTTCGCTCTAACCCCTTGGCTTCCAAGGGATGTCCGCAACGCCATGCAGATGCCCCAGGTGGCGGGCCATCACAAAGAGCAGGTCGGACAGGCGGTTGAGGTAGCGCACGATCACCTCCGGAACGGGGTCCGAGGCGGTCAGTTGTACCACGCGGCGCTCCGCCCGGCGGCATACGGTGCGGCAGATGTGCGCCTGGCTCACGGCCGGGTGGCCTCCGGGCAGGATGAAGTTGCGCATGGGCTCCAGGTCCGCATCCATCGCGTCCATGGCCTGCTCCAGCTCCGCGATGTCGGCCTCACCCACCAGCGGCACCTTGAAGCGTTCCGCCTCCTCCTCATTGCCCGAGGCCAGCCGCGAGCCGATGGCGAAGAGCATGTTCTGGATGCCGATGATCCGCTCACCATGGTGGCCGCCGGCCAGGTCGCGCAGCATGCCCAGGTGGCTGTTGAGCTCATCCACCGTGCCATAGGCCTCGATGCGCGCATGGTCCTTCGGCACGCGGGTGCCGCCCAGCAGGCTGGTCTGTCCCTTGTCCCCGGTGCGGGTGTAGATCTTCATGGTACAAAGGTCACCAAGATCGGGCCGGCCGCGCTGCGGGGTCCGTCCGATACGTCAGTAACGCAGCACGAAATGCTCCGGCGCCTGTTCACGGCGCAGGAAGACGAGGCCCATGTTGTACAGGTCGATGGTCACCGTCACCTGCGGATGCGTCTTCACTTCCTGCCACGCCTCCTCCATGCCACGGCTCCAATGGATGTCGTCCAGCACCAGCACGGTGTCGTTGTGCGCTTTCGCCAGGCATTGCTCGAAGTACTCGAGCGTGGGTTCCTTGGCGTGATGCCCGTCCAGGAAGGCGAGGTCGATGCGGGGCATGCGCTGCAGCACCTCGGGGAGCCGTGTGCGGAAACTGCCCAGCACGGGTTGGATGTTACGCTGCTTGAGCTGCTCGAAGTGGTGCTGTGCGATGCGGAAGGTCTGCGGGCAGCCTTCAATGGTGTGCACCACGCCTTCGCCGACGCCCATGCCGAGGTACAGGGTGCTGATGCCGAAGGAGGTGCCCAGTTCCAGCACGTGCTGTGCATCCATGTAGCGGGCCAGGCGGAAGAGCAACTGGGCCTGCCGGGGCGGCTTCAGTGCCGACCGGGCCATGTCCGCCACGCGGCGCACGGGCAGGTCGAACACGCGCGAGCCGGCCCCCAGATCGTTCACCCGGATGGTCTGGTCGCTCCGCAACAGTTCGTCGCGCAGCTCTTCGACAGGCGCGAACTCAGGCAGTGGATCACTGGGGCGGAGCACCTGCGAAATGAGCTCGTACACGAAGGGGCTGTGCACCCCGTGGCGTGTCCGGGCCTTCACCAGGTGCCCCAGGTAGCTGCTCAGTTGGCGGATCTGATCGCTCATGCGTGGTCCGGACAAATGTAGCCGGACCGGCCGCCGCAGGCGAGCGATCCCCGTTCCGGAGCGATCAACAGGCTGATGTTCGTCAGGTCCGGGCCCATTGCCGACCTTGACTTTTGTCAGCGTGAGCACGACCACGGACCAGGCCCTCACCTGTTACCACTGCGGTGACACGTGCCGGGATGAACATCTGCGCCACGATGACAAGGACTTCTGCTGCCAGGGCTGCCGGGCGGTGTATGGCCTGCTGCAGGAGAGCGGCCTCTGCGACTATTACGAGCTGAGCGAGAAGCCCGGGGTGAGGGAGGAGGAGGTCACGCCCCTGCGGCCCGAACTGTTCGACCTGGCCGAGGTGCGCGAGAAGCTCGTGGACTATTCGGAGGACGGCATCACACGCGTGACGCTTTCGGTGCCGCAGATGCACTGCAGCAGCTGCATCTGGTTGCTGGAGAACCTGCAGCGCATCGAACCGGCGATCATCCGCTCGCGGGTGCGCTTCTCCGACAAGGAGCTGGCCATCACCTTCCATGAGGACCGGCTCAGCCTGCGCGCCCTGGTGGAACTGCTGCGCCGCATCGGCTACGCGCCCCTGCTCAACACCGATCGCGACCGGAAGGCACGCCGGGGTCCGGGTGTGCCGCGCATCCTGTACGTGAAGCTGGGCATCGCGGCCTTCGCGTTCGGCAACATCATGCTCTTCAGCTTTCCCGAGTACCTCGGTGCGGATGGCGCGGACCACCTGCTGCTGAAAGGCTTCCAGTACCTCAGCTTGGTCTTCTCCCTGCCGGTGCTGCTCTTTTCGAGCACCGACTTCTTCACCTCCGCATGGGCCGGCATCCGCGCCCGTCAGGTGAACATCGATCAGCCCATCGCCTTGGGGATCGTGGCGCTCTTCGCACGCAGTGCCGCGGATGTGATCCTGGACATCGGACCGGGCTACTTCGATTCGCTCGCCGGCCTGGTCTTCTTCCTGCTCGTGGGCCGCTGGTACCAGGCTTACACCTATCAGGCCCTCAGCTTCGACCGCGGCCTCAGCGACTTCCTGCCCCTGGTGGTGCTGCGCAAGGCGGGCGATGCGGAGGAGGCCGTGGGCGTGGGTGATCTGCGCGAGGGCGACCGCATCGTGGTGCGCGATCAGGAGCTCATCCCGGTGGATAGTGTGCTCCGGGAAGGCATCGGCAACATCGACAACAGCTTCATCACCGGCGAGCCGTTGCCGGTGAAGCGCAACGTGGGCGATACGGTCCGTGCCGGTGGACGCCAGCGCGGTGCCGCGATCGAGCTGGAGGTGCTGCGACCCTTCCAGCAGAGCCATCTGAAGCGGCTGTGGGAGGAGCATGCAGGCACCACCGGGCAGACGCGTCCGGCCATGCCGCGCATGATCGATGCGGTCGCGCGTCGCTTCACCATCGCCGTGCTCTTCATCTCAGCGGCGGCCGGTATCTACTGGGCGGGGCGCGATGCCGCCATGGTGTGGCCGGTGGTCACCGCAGTGCTCATCGTGGCCTGTCCGTGTGCACTGGCCCTGAGCATGCCCTTCGCCTACGGGCACACCATGCGGTTGCTGGGCAAGCGCGGCATCTTCCTGCGGGATGCGGAGGTGGTGGAGCGCCTGGCGCATGTGGACGCCGTGATCTTCGACAAGACCGGTACGCTAACCGCCCGCGAGGCTTATGAATGGCGGTTCGTGGGAACGCCCCTGACGCCCGATGAGGAGCAGCGCGTGCGCTCCCTTGCCCGCAACAGTGCCCACCCGCTGAGCGCCGTGCTGTACAACGGTCTCAAGGCACCGGTGAGCGACGCCATAGAGGTGCGCGAGGAAGCCGGACAAGGTATCGAAGGCACCGTGCGCGGTCTGAGCGTTCGCATTGGTTCGGCCGCCTTCACCCAAGGGCAGCGGGCCGAGCTGGAGCCCGGAGAGGCCCAGGTGCATGTGGCGATCGGCGGGGTGCATCGCGGGTTCTTCGCGGTGCGCAAGCGGGCCCGATCGGGCATGACGGCGGCTGTGCAGGGCATGGCCGAGCTCAC
>CAUJFM010000324.1 GCA_963169595.1 Bacteroidota bacterium
TCGCCGACCGCATCGACCGCTGGTTCTGGTGGGGGCTGGGCCTCGTCGGGCTCGAGATCGCGACGCTGCTCCTCTTCCGCATGAGCTGCCCGCTCACCGTGGTGGCCCGCCGGTACTCCGCTTCGCAACGCGCCAACTTCGATATCTACCTGCCCGAGTGGCTTGCGCGCCACAACAAGACCATCTACTCGGTGATCATGGGCGTGGTGCTGGTGGGGTTGGTGTGGCGGTTGGTGGGGTAGGTAAGGCCGGTGTGGTTCCAGCATCATCCCGACCACCGCAGAGGATCCCCGCATTCGACCGGCATTCTCTGCGACTCTGCAGCCTCGTTTGGTGCGAACCACACTGTCAGCTACCGTTCTATCCTGAATGTTCGCGCTTCATGCTTTTTGAAAACCATGACCACGGGGTCACTCAATGACACGCTATCACCTCGGTCCACGTATTGATGGAACGTTACACCAACGCTATCCTTTGCATAGGGTATCAATACCCTATCCCAGTTCGCAAATGTGACATGGGTACTTCCCTTCTGCATGATACAGAACCGAACTCTGCCCGTATAGGTTGTCCTTGGCTCAAAGGAACCCAGCCAGAACATGAAGAGTCCCCATAGTGAGACCAAGAGAATGCCTGGTATCATTCTCTGCAAGGTGGTCTCTTCGTTCGGGTCTCGAGGATACATCATCCTGACTCGTCCTGATATGGGTTCACGCCCCGTTGCACTACATGCAGCAGGACCCTGCTAAGTTGGAGATGCGATGATCATGCGGAGGCCAGGATGATGTAAATGCATCTGGTCATTTCTCCATCCTGACCTTGAAATTCCGAGTAACGAACGGAGAATCGATCTGGCAAACCACTCAGGTGGATCATTTGCGCTTCGTACAATGTTTCAATCCAGCTCCTGGACTCAGGATTATAGACATACAATGATGGAGGAGTAATTGAAAGTTCAGACTCGAGTTCGACTTTACTACGAAAATTCATGCCAATGGGAGTGGCACCTGACACAAGTGGAATCGCCAGTAGGACGCACTCATGCTTTCCTTCAAGTTCTAAGGAAGCCACCTCCAAGGCTCTTAACCCATTATCGACCCAAGTGGATCTATCCGAACTGTCATGGGTCAGATCATCAATGTGAAGGTCATTGAATGAAGTCCATGCACCGTTAAGACACTCCCTTATCCAGCTCTGTATTCGCTCGCGATTCATGCTTCAAGGTGTAACCTCTACTTCCGCAGGTCATCCGCCGGGAACACGCGTCACAACGCCCACGGGTCACCCTGCTGCTCCTTTCCACCAAAGTAACAACAGCATCAATTACGTCTTGTGAGGTAGTCCGTTCCGGACTCGGTCATGGCTTGGATTAGTTTCCATTACCGTCTTGAGGCCGCATAGTCCGGCCTCTTGCATCCTGTCGCTTGGGGTAGGGGAGTGGCCCACTGGATCCTCCCGCGCCTCTTGCATCCTCACCGGTATTGGTCCGTGAACAGGTTGTTCACTGCCTTGTGACCGCCCCGGGCTTCGATGGATGTGAGATGCCGAGATGGATCATTCCAGCAAAACCTTCCAGGTGTCTCCGTGCACCCGAGTTCAGCTGGCTCCACATGGCCTCTTCCTTGATGCGGGCGATCCGTTCTTCCCGATCGGATGGGAAAGGGGCCGTGTTGCAGGGCACCCAACAGGTCTCGTTGACCGCCGGCCGGCCATTGATCCGCGGATCGGAAACGGTCACCGTAAAGCTGCTGTCCCGCGTTTCGATGAGGAGGTCATACGTCAGGGTAGCCGTCCCTTTGAGGTCTCCAGCCTCGTACTTCAAGTTGACCGTATCCCTGCCTACCAAGGTGTTGGCCGCTTCATCCTTGCGGATCAGGGTCGGACGTGACCAGGTGGTGTCCTGGAACCATGCTTCAACAAGCTGCAGGAGCTCATCAGCTGATCTCGGATAGGGAAGGGTGCTACGAAACTCATATCCGCCCTGCGATGTCGCCGGTGTTGAAGCTTCGGACAATTCCGGAACACTTGTCGGAGAGGAAGAGCAACCCACGACCAGCACACAAGCGATGGCCAATATGCGCGAAAGGCTCTTGATGCGCATGCACGTAGGTATCAGAATCCTCCCACACCCGGCCCTGCGGCCACACCCTGGTTGAGGTGCGCGGCCAGGGCGGCCTCGTTGGGGATCATCACGCGGCGGGCCTTGCTGCCCTCGAAGGGCCCCAGCACACCGGCGGCCTCCAGCTGGTCCACGATGCGGCCGGCGCGGTTGTAGCCGAGCTTCAGTTTGCGCTGGATCAGGCTGGTGCTGCCCTGTTGCGTCTGCACCACCAGGCGCGCCGCCTCCTCGAACATGCTGTCGCGCTCGCCGTCCTCCAGCTCCACGCCGCCCTCGCCCTCCTCGGTGGGCACCTCCGGCAGCAGCAGCGCATCCGGGTAGCCCCGCTGCCCGCCGATGAACTCCGTGATCTTCTCCACCTCCGGCGTGTCCACGAAGGCGCACTGGATGCGGATGAGGTCGTTGCCCGTGCTCAGCAGCATGTCCCCACGGCCGATGAGTTGCTCGGCGCCGCCCGCGTCCAGGATGGTGCGGCTGTCGATCTTGCTCGTCACCCGGAAGGCGATGCGCGCCGGGAAGTTGGCCTTGATCGTGCCCGTGATGATGTTCACGCTCGGGCGCTGCGTGGCGATGATCAGGTGGATGCCGATGGCGCGCGCCAGCTGGGCCAGGCGGGCAATGGGCGTCTCCACCTCGCGGCCCGCCGTCATGATCAGGTCCGCGAACTCGTCCACCACCAGCACGATGTAGGGGAGGTAGCGGTGCCCGTTCTCCGGGTTCAACCGGCGGCTGATGAACTTGGCGTTGTACTCCTTGATGTTGCGGACCTGCGCATCCTTCAGCAGCTCGTAGCGCTCGTCCATCTCAATGCACAGGCTGTTCAGCGTGGCCACCACCTTCTTCGTGTCGGTGATGATCGCCTCGCCCTCGCCCGGCAGCTTGGCCAGGAAGTGCCGCTCGATCTTGTTGAAGAGCGTCAGTTCCACCTTCTTCGGGTCCACCAACACGAACTTGATCTGGCTGGGGTGCTTCTTGTACAGCAGGCTCACCAGGATCGCGTTCAGGCCCACCGACTTGCCCTGGCCCGTGGCACCGGCCATCAGCAGGTGCGGCATCTTCGCCAGGTCGGTCACGAAGGTCTCGTTGCTGATCGTCTTGCCCAGCACGATCGGCAGGTCCGCCCCGCTGTTCTGGAACTTCTCGCTCGCCACCACCGCGCGCATGCCCACCACCTGCGGCTTGCTGTTGGGTACCTCGATGCCGATGGTGCCCTTGCCCGGGATCGGCGCGATGATGCGGATGCCCAGCGCGGCCAGGCTCAGCGCGATGTCGTCCTCCAGGTTCTTGATCTTGCTGATCCGCACCCCCGCCTTCGGGATGATCTCGTACAGCGTCACCGTGGGACCGATCGTCGCCTTGATCTTGTCGATGCCGATGTTGTAGTGACCCAGGGTCTCCACAATGCGGTCCTTGTTGGCCTCCAACTCCTCCTTGGTCACGGTGATCTCGCCCGTGCCATGGTCCACCAGCAGGTCCAGCGGCGGCTGCTCGTAGCTGCTCAGGTCCAGCTTGGGGTCATACTCCCCGAACTCCTGCAGCTTCGCCTCGATCTGGTCCTCGCTCAGCACCTCCTCGGCCTGGGCCACCTGCACGTCCATGCCGTTCAGGTTGCCGGTGAGGTCGGCCGCCGCCAGCACGGGGCTCATGATCGGGTCCTGCACCTCCAGCGGCGTCTGCTCAAAGGTGAGCGGCGTGGCCACCACCACCTCCTCGGGCACTTCCTCTTCCTCGATCGGGTCCAGCTCGGCCTCCACCACTTCCTCTTCCTCCTCGATCGCTTCTTCCTCCTCCAAAGCAGGCTCCTCGGCCTCGGCCAAGGGGATGTCCACCGGCACCACGGGCGGCACGGTGGTCTTCATCCGCACGCCGTTCGCGGCGCTTGGCGTCGGCGGCACCTCGAAGTCGTCCTCCTCTTCCTCCTTCAGCGCGGCGATGGGGCGCAGGTTGCGCAGCTTGTCGAAAGCCCCGCCCAGCCACTGGAAGCTGAGGTTGAAGGTGTACACGGCGAAGGCCCCGGCGGCGAACACGATCAGCGCCCCGGCCCCAAAGTTGCCCAGCAGGGTGGTGAGGTGGCGGGTGATGGAGAAGCCCACGCCGCCGCCTAGGAACATCAGCTCACCGCGGAAGAAGAAGCCCATCAGCGCGGGCAGCCACACCATGGTCATGGCCGTCCAGCCCAGCGTGCGGCCGGCCGGCAGCAGCCAGCTGCCCAGCAGGATGCGGATTCCGCCCAGGAAGCTCCACAGCGGCAGCGCGAAAGCCGCCAGTCCGAACCACGTGAAGATGAACTGGTGCGCGGTGAGGGCGCCCAGCTTGCCCAGCCAGTTCTCCGCCCGCACGTCCGTGCTGAACACCTCGGTCCACGGACGCGCCGTCAGGTCCTGGTCCACGCGCCAGGTGAAGAGGTAGCTGATGAAGGCCACCAGCAGGTAGGCGCTGAGCAGCACCAGGAAGAGCCCGGCCACCTTGTGGGTGCGTTCATCGGCCAGGAAGGCCTTGAAGCGGGCCCAACGACCTTCGCCGGCAGGTTCCTTCGCGCGACTGCGCTTCTTCGGCGCGGCCTCTTCGGTGCGGTCCTCCCGCAGGCGGTTGCTCTTTTCCTTGGCCACGTGCAAATGGGGCGTTCCCGCGTGTGCGGGAGGCGACCAAAAGTATCCGGGCGCCTCAGGGACAACGGTCCCGGGCGCCCGGCTATTATCAACAGAAGGGTGGTGGTAAGGCGCGTGGTCGTTACATCGAGAAGGTGCCCAGCACCTCGGCCAGCTCGTTGTTCAGCACTTCGGCCGGCACCGCCTGGTATTCCTGCTTCACCTGGAACTTGGCGCGGTCCACCTCGCTGGGCGTCACCGTGATGGCCTCCAGGCGCATGCGCATGCCGTATTGGAGCAGGTCGTAGCGCAGCAGCACCCCCGGGATCTCTGCAAAGGGGCCGAACCAGTTGGGGTTCTTCAGGTCAATGCGGTCGGTGTACCACACCTCCACTTCGCCCTGGTCGATGCCGCTGAACACCGCCACGGCCTTCTTGCAGGGGTATCCGGCGATGGTGTCCACCTCCTGCGTGTGAAGGATCACCGGCTTTTCCTGTCCGGCATTGAACAGCCCCAGGTCGGCGGGCAGGATGTGGGACACGAGCTTCTTGCTCATCAGGCTCAGGTGGTAGTCCATCGCCTGGGCCTTGTTGTCGGCCACCATGATGGTGCGGAACACCCCCATGCCGGCGCTCAGTTCGGCCACCTGCCGATCGTCGCAGAAGGTCACGGTGGTGCGTTCGGGCAGCATGCCGGCCATCAGCCCGTTGGGGTCGTATTCCGGGAAGGTGAGGGCATACTCGATCACCCCTTCG
>CAUJFM010000325.1 GCA_963169595.1 Bacteroidota bacterium
GGTGAAGCTCAGCTTCGACAAGCGCAGCAATCCACGCGAGGACGAGGAGGTGGACCTCGAGGCGTTCATCGCGGTGAAGGGTGTCAAGGCCCTGGGCAACCGCCTCACGCCGTTCAAGGTGAAGGACATCCTGCTCCTCGATCCGGTCTTCATCCCCATGACACCCGAACTGGAGGAGACCCAGGGCATGCTCATCAGCGATGACGAGGTGGGCAACCTGGAAGCGCCCGAGGAGGAAGGCTTGGAGGAAAGCCCGATGAAGCAGTTCAAGCGTCAGCAGGCTGCCGGCGAAGTGGAGCGTTCACCGGAGGATCCGCTGATCGGCTACGAACCGGGCAAGCAGATCACGCTCGGACTGGACTGATCGTTGTGACCGTCCCGCGTGCGGGATGATCAACGCAACGGCTGCTGTCGGGCAAGTCCGGGTCAATCGACCTTGACGGCGCGCAGCGTGCGCAGTCCGTCGGCCGTGCGCACACGGATCAGATACGTGCCGTTGGGCTCACCCTGCAGATCGATGGTGAGCGCGTTCGCCCCTTGTGCGGTGCGCAGCGTGTTGATCAGGCGACCGGTGGCATCCAGCACCTCCACCGTGGCTTCACCACGGGTGTTCAGCAGCAGGGTGGTGTTCTGGCTGAACGGGTTGGGGACCAGCACTGCATCCGGCATGCCTGCGTCCTCCTCCATTCCGGTGCAGATCTCCACCACGATGGTGGCGAGCCCCGTGCCCGGGCAGAACCCTTCCGCTGCGCCCGTGAGCGAGACGATCCAGTTGCCCACGCCCAATGCTGCAGGGTCGACCAGGATGCTCGTTCCCTGACCCGAGACCGCGCCGGACCAGGTGCCATCCACCGAGCCATTGAGGGCCACGGGAAGGCCATTGTCGCACAGTACACCCATGGGTTCGATGCTCACCGGGGTGGGCGGCAGCACCTCCGCCACCAAACTGGTGTTGGTCAGCACGCAGCCGTTCGGACCGTTCCAAGTGTAGCTGATGGGGTAGGAGCCGCTGCCCAGGGCGGCGGGTTGAAGAATGCCGGTGGATGTGAGCGGGGATGCCCAGGTGCCACCCTCCGGGATGCCGGTGAATTGCACGCCGCCATCGCCACTGCACAATTGCAGGTCGGGAGCATTGTGCGCCACCTCCGCGGCATCAACCAGATCGATGAACTGGAAGGCCGTGGCGCTGCATCCTTCAGGAGCACGGTAGCTGTAGGCCACCGCCGTGCTTCCCGGTCCGATCGTGTTGGGGTCGAGGAAGCCGTTGGAGATGCCCGTTCCGCTCCAGATGCCACCCGCTGGGAACCCACCGCTCAGCTGGAACGATGCGCCCTCGGCACAGATCGGAGGCAGCGGAGCGATGCTCACCTCAGGGATGTCGTCGCTGACGGAAATGGTGAGGGTGTCGCTGCCGATGCACTGCTGCGGACCGGTGGGCTCCACGGTGAGGACCACCGTGTAAGTGCCCTGCCCGAAGCTGGGGTCGAAGGTGGCCCCGGCCGAGTTGGAGCCGGTGATGTCCCCGCTCCAGATGCGGCCTGCAGGCGGTGCGCTGGCCGCTGTGATCAGTTGCGGACCATCGGTGACGCAGAAGGGGCCGGCCGGAGCGATCTGCGCCGGCAGGCTCGTCCACACCGTGGCATTGAACAGCGCCACGCATTCCGCCCCCGTGTTATCAGTGAACACACAGGCGATGGTGTTGCCGGTGTAGGTGGCCGGATCGAGCACATTGCCCGGTGCCAGGCCGCTCCACGCTGTGGTCGCGGGGGCCGAGCTCATTGCGATGGGCCCATCACCCGAGCAGATCGGTTCACCCAGGTCGGGGAACACCTGGGGCTCGGCCACCACGCTCACCGTGGTGCCAGCGGCCACAGGGCATCCGGCCGGTTCGTACAGGGTGCCGCCGAGCGCCACGTTGTGGGAGCCCGTCAGGTTGCTGCGGTAGAAGACATTGTCGATGACCCACTCACCGCTCCAACGTGCACCGGCGGGTGTGGAGGCTGGCAACAAGTACGGATCGCCGTACAGGCAGAGCGTATCGATGGCGGGAAGTTCCAGGTCGGTGGTGGGCGGCACCGTCAGGTTCGGATACCAGTACAGGCCATCATCCTGCTGCATGAACAGGTCCTCGCGGCCATCACCATCCACGTCCATCAGCATCGGTCGCGTGCCGCGGGGCACTTCCGGCAGGTCGGCACTGTAGGTCATCTCGCCCAAGGCGGACATCCAGGTGGCCCAGCGTACGGGCAGCGCAGGGTTGTTGGGCACGAAGACCACCGAGGCCCCGGTGCCGCAGCCCATGTGGCCGAAGCCTGCGGGACCGCCCGACAGCCAGGGTTCGATGACTTCATCGCTGAAGGCGTTCCACGCGCCGCCCTCGCCCACCTGGTTCCGTGCCCAATGCACGGCCGTGGGGCCACTGCCCACCACGTCGGGCAGGCCGTCGGCATCCACATCGAGCAATTGCGGGGTGTTGTAGGTGTATTGCGGGAAGCTGAGCAGCAGTTGCGGTTGCCAAGTGGTGGCATCCCCGGCCGTGTTCAAGGCGGCCACCAGCCAATTGTTGCCATCGCTCAGTACCAGGTCCACACCGCCGATCAGGTCCAGATCACCGGCCAGGATGTAAGGTGAGGCCAGACCGATGTGGAGGTCGGGGACCTCGGTGGCCCCGCCGAGGGTGCCGTTCGCGTTCGCGATCCAGGTGATGCCACTCCCGTTGGCCGACTCCATGGAATAGAGCACCTCGGGGAAGCCATCGCCAGTGATGTCCGCGCTGGAGATCGCACCCACCGGGCCGAAGGTCTCGTGAATGTCGGCAGGCGCCGCGTACGGGCCATTGCCCAGGGCTTCACACAGCTGGACGTCCTCATCGCCCACCTCCATGAACACCAGGTCCATGTCGCCGTCCAGGTCCTTGTCGAAGAAATGCAGCAGCGCGATGTCGTCCTGTGTGGTCAGCAGGTTCTGGGGCGCCTCAAAACCGGAGCCGTTGTTGGACATCCACTTCACATGGTGGCCGTTCACCACAAAGACCAGGTCCTGGTCGCCGTCACCATCCACGTCCACGTGCTGCGCCGGGGAAGTGTTCTCCAGGTCATGCACCAGCGTGCCTGGGCCGAACTGTCCTTGGGTGATGGTGGCGCCCCAGAGGAGGAGCGACAGCGGAAGGGTCCAACGTTCGGCGGATGACATGACCTGCGTTGGCGGGATGGGACCCACCGGAACAATGGGCGAATGTACGGCACTCTTCGCCCCGGGGAACAGGACGTTCGTCAGCCTGCCGAACGTTGCCTGGGCCCCTGAGGGTCAGCAACAAAGCACCGGGATGCGAGGAGCGTTCGTCAGCATCCGTTCCTTCTCCGCATCGGCCATGTACCGGTATTCATCCGAAGCCTGGGCCATGATGGCGATGCATCCGGCGCCAACGCGTTCAGCATACCGGATGGTGGGTTCCGCGAAACCGATGCTGAACAGGGTGCTGGGCTCGTTCACCTCCACATGGCGGATGCCTTCCGAACGGAGGCGGTCGAGCATGACCCCTTTATTGGTCAGCAGTTCATCGGACGGGGCCTCGTTGGGCCGCACGAGCTGGTAGACGTGCACCTCGGAAGCATGCAGACGGGCCAGCAGGCACACCGTGTCGAGAAGGGTATGGATGTCCGAATGACCGGCCACGGGCATCACGATGCGGGCCATGGTGTTCTGCAGCGGACTTTCCTCCTGCACCACCAAGGACGGTATGGCTGAACGACGGACCACCTTCAGGATGTCGGCGCCGAACAGGGCCTGGCGCAGACCATGCGGACCATGCGTGCCCAGCACGAACAGGGAATGGCCATGGGCGGTCTCGCGCTCCAAGGCGGGCAGCAGCTCGCCTTCCTGCAGCAGCACGCGCACCTTGCCGTCGCCGCCGGCGTCCATCACCTGTCGCTCCATCCTGTCATTGATCAGTTCGCGGGCATCGCCAGCCCGTTCATCCTTTCCCAGGACATGCAGCAGTGTCACGCGCGTTCCAGCCCGCTCGGCCAGGCCCAAGGCATAGTGCAGTGCGGTGTTCGAGGCCTGGGTGAGGTCCGAGGCGCAGAGGATGTCAAGTGTCTTCATCATGGACATGCCGATGCACGAAAGTAGGCGCTTCCTTCCGCCCGAATCATGTGCTCACCTCATCGGGCCGGGAACAAGCCATCCAAGGGTGCGGGCAGGATGTGATCCGGGGATGACCGGGCTGGAGCTCACTTCCCGCTACATTGCCACCATGAACCTGCGCGTCCTTTCAGCTCTTTCCCTTGTCCTTCTTGGTGCGGTCCTGGCATCCGCCCAATTGAACGTCCAGTTCGTTGGTCAGTTGAACTACCAGACCGCCCGCAGTAGCAACCTGAGCAACCTGTGGGGCTACACCGATGAGCTCGGCAATGAGTATGCGCTGGTGGGCGTATGCGGGGAGAATGCGCAGAACCCCGGTGGCATTGCTGTGGTGGACCTGAGCGACCCCGCCGATCCGCAGGAGATCTTCTTCTTCCCCGGGCCTGCATCCATCTGGCGCGAGATCAAGGTGTGGAACGATCATGCCTACATCACCACCGAGGCGGAGAGCGGCGGCATCACCATCGTGGACCTGAGCCCGCTGCCGGCCAGCACCGATCTGGATGCCGTCGTGTGGGACGCACCCGATTGGAACACCGCGCATTCGCTCTTCATTGACGAGAACGGCCGCCTGTACATCCACGGAGCGGACCGCGGCAACGGCGGGGTGATCATGTACGACCTCACGCAGGACCCCATGGACCCGGTGGAGGTGGGGGAGTTCGACACCTGGTACTGCCACGACAGCTTCGCGCGGGGCGATACCCTGTACGCCGCACACATCTATGATGGCTTCTTCTCCATCGTGGATGTTTCCGATCCCGCATCGCCCGTGCTGCTCGGCACGCGGTCCACGCCCAGCGACTTCACCCACAACGTGTGGATCGATGCCAGCGGGCAGCACATCTTCACCACGGACGAGCGCACGGACTCATACGTCGCTTCCTACAACATCACCGATCCCACGGACATCGAGTACCTGGACCAGTTGCAGAGCGATCCCGGTTCCGGGGCCATTCCGCACAACACCTATTGGCTGGACCACTACCTGGTGACCTCCTATTACACCTACGGGGTGACCATCTATGATGCCCTTCGACCGGACAACCTGGTGGAAGTGGGCCACTACGACACCTCGCCCTTCAGCGGTGATGGCTTCCGGGGTGCCTGGGGCGTGTATCCCTTCTTCGGTTCCGGGCGCCTCATCATCTCCGACATGGAACAGGGGCTGTTCGTTCTTGATCCCACTTATGTGCGCGCCTGTTGGTTGGAAGGACAGATCACCAACGCCCAGACCACAGCGCCGGTGAGCGGTGCCACGGTGGTGCTCGATGGCACAGGGAACAGCGATCTCACGGCCATCGGCGGCACCTATGCCACGGGTTACCACACCAGCGGCACCTACACGGTCACCGTATCCGCCCCGGGTTACTTCACGCAGACCATCACCGGTGTGGTGCTGGTGAACGGACAGGTGACCGACCTGGACGTGGCCCTGGTACCCATGGAGTCTTTTGCGCTGACGGGCCTGGTGGCCGATGAGAGCACGGGTACCGGTATCGGTGGCGCGGTGGTGGAGGTCCGCAACGAGCAGTTCGACCTGATGACGACCACCCTGCCGGATGGGGTGTTCGATCTCCCCACCGTCTTCGAGGACCTGTATGACGTCAAGGCCGGCCGCTGGGGCTGGCACACGGTCTGCCTGGAGGACCAGTCGTTGACCCCGTCCACCTCCCCCTACACGATCGAACTGCCCGCGGGCTACCGCGATGAGTTCACGCTGGACCTGGGTTGGACGGTCAGTTCCACCGCCCCACGCGGTGAGTGGGAGCGCGGTGCTCCTGTGGGTACCACCTTCGGCAACGCGGCCAGCAATCCCGGAGCGGACCTCGCTGATGATTGCGGAACTGAGGCCTACGTCACGGGCAACGGAGGCGGTGAGGCCGGTGATGACGATGTGGATGATGGCTCGACCACCTTGGAGTCGCCTGAGTTCGATGTCTCCGCCATGCTCGATCCGTACGTGCGGTACCATCGCTGGTTCTTCAACGCAGGAGGTTCGGGTGCACCCAACGACCGGCTGCGCGTGCAATTGAGCAACGGCGTGCAGACGGTGACCGTTGAGACGATCACCGCCGCCACGCCCGGCATGGGCAGCTGGCAGGAGGTGGAGCTGCGCATCGCCGACTTCATCGAGCCCACCGCACAGATGACCATCCGGTTCATCGCAGAGGACCTCACGCCCGGCCATCTGGTCGAGGCCGGTGTGGACGGCTTCGAGGTGGTGGACCTGGGCGTGAGCGGCATGGCCGAGATCGGCGGCATGGACGTGCGCGTGTGGCCTTCGCCGAACAGCGGCCTGTTCCAACTGGCGGTGCCCGGTAATGGTCCCGGCACGGTGACGATGTTCGATGGCACAGGTCGGAAGGTGCTCGGCGCGCTTCCGATCAACAGCGACGTGATGACCGTGGACACCGACCTGCCCGATGGCGTTTACCACGTGGTGGTGCTGCGCGAAGGCCGGCGGTCGGTGCACCGCGTGGTCGTGGCCCGCTGAACAGAGATCGTCCTGCGGGCTTAGCGCTTCCTGGGAGCAGGGGTGGAGGCGCAGTGCTCCTTGATGAGCAGGTCCACCTCGGGCGCGCCACCCAGCGCACGTGAGAGGGTCAGGTCGTCACAGGCCTTTTCGCGCTCACCTTTCCGCAGGCGCAGCATGGCCCTGGTGCGCAGGGCATGGGGGTTGGCCGGGTAGGAGCGCAGGCTGCGTTCCACATCGGCCATGGCCTCGTCCAGGCGCCCCATCTTCAGGTAGATGTAGGCCCGGTTGCTCAAGGCCACGGGTTCATCCTTGTCAATGGCCAGTGCCTTCTCAATGATGGGCAGGGCCTCCTCCGCACGGTCGAGCATGATGAGCTCGTAGGCCCGGTTGCTCCAGTGGCCCACATCGGTGGGTTGGATGTCGCAGAGACGCTCCAGCACGGCAAGCGCATCGGCATGGCGTCCGGATGAATCATAGAGCCGGGCCAAGGTGCGCATGGCCTCGGGGTCGGTCATGGAACCGGCCAGTCCCTTTTCCAGTTCGGTGATGGCGGGTGCGGTGCGGCCCAGTTCGGCGAGCGCTTCGCCGCGCAGCAGGTGTCCTTGGGAGGTCAACTTCGGGTCCTTGCTGTGCGCCACGGCCTTGGCCGCGTGGTACTCGGCCTTCTCGGGATCGCTGGCGCGCATGGCGTAGAGCGCGCGTTGATAGTGTGCCGTGGCGATCGTGGAGTCCAGTTTCAGGGCTTTCTCCACGTCGAGCACGAAGCGGTCCATCCGCTCCATCAGGTACCAGGCCTTGGCCCTCGCGGCATACGCCTCAGCGGTGCCGCCCTGCTCCACGGCCTTGTCGTAGAAGCCCAGCGCGCGCTGGGGTTTCTCCAAGGCCAGCAGCGAATCGCCCTGCGCGATCAGCTCGGCCACGCCTTGTGCACGCACCGTGGCCGCGAAGGGCAGCAGGAGGAGCATCAGGGCGCAGGACCTGAGGCCGAAGGGGAAAGGACGGGAAGACCGGAGCATGGTCGCCAAAGGTAACGGGACTGCTCCACTGCGAAGGGCGTGCCGTTCGCAGGCACTATCCTTCGGTCCGGGCCAGGGGCACCACATCCAGCCCCGCATGGCCGCCCTCCAGGTGCAGGAAGTGCCCGGCCATGGCGATCATGGCGGCATTGTCCGTGCAGTAGGCGAAGGGGGGGATGAAGGCCTCCCAACCTTCACGGGCGGCCAGGTCCAGGGTGCCTTGGCGCAGGGCGCTGTTCGCGCTGACACCACCGGCCAGTGCGATGCGGGGGATATCCTGCTCGCGTGCTGCCTTGGACAGTTTGCGCAGCAGGATGTCCACGATGCTGCGCTGCAAGGTGGCACAGAGGTGGGGCAGTTCCCGCTCAACGAAGCCCGGGTCCTGCTCGGTGCCTTTGCGCACCAGGTCCTTGAACGCGGTCTTCAGGCCGCTGAAGCTCATGTCATAGCCGGTGATGGCGGGGCGGGGCAGGGTGAACCGCTGCGGATCGCCATCGCGTGCATGCCGGTCGATCAAGGGTCCGCCGGGATAGGGCAGGCCCAGCATCTTGGCGCCCTTGTCGAAGGCCTCACCGGCCGCATCGTCCAAGGTGCCGCCCAGCACGGTCATGAGCAGCGGTGAGTCCACCCGCACGATGCGCGTATGGCCGCCGCTCACGGTGAGGTTGAGGAAGGGGAAGGTGGGCACGGGGCGCTCCTCGCCATCGCGGATGAAATGGGCCAGCGCGTGGGCCCGCACATGGTCCACGGCGATGAGCGGGATGCTCAGGGCCTGGGCCATGGACCGTGCGAAACAGGTGCCTACCAGCAGGGCGCCGATCAACCCCGGGCCTTGGGTGAAGGCGATCGCGTCGAGGTCCTGGAGCTTCACCCCGGCTTCCTTCAAGGCGCGGTCCACCACGGGGACGATGTGTTCCTGATGGGCTCGGCTGGCCAGTTCGGGCACCACCCCCCCCCATTGGCGGTGCACCTCCTGGCCCGCAATGACGTTGGACCGGACCACCCCGTTCACGAGCACGGCCGCAGCGGTCTCGTCGCAGGAGCTTTCAATGCCCAGAATGATCGGACCGGCGTTGGGCGACATGGGGCGTCTACTTTTGGGACTTGGGCCCGGACTTTGCCGGGATCGGGCAAAACTAGGGCGCACTGGCGGCGAAGCGGACATACGGTTGGTTGCGGACCACGCTCCTGGCGCTGAGCATCACGCTGCTCATGATCGCCCTGCTGCTGGTCACCGCATCGGCGCTTCTGCTCGTGCCCCGGGTGCAGCAATGGGTGGTGCAACGGGTGTCCGCGTATGCCAGTGAGCAGGTCGGCGCCGAAGTGCGGGTGGGCCGGGTGGCCATCGATCCGTGGGGAAAGGTGCGCCTGGGCGATGTGCTCGTGCGCGACCTGCATGGGGACACCCTCTTCCACGTGGGGGCGCTGGAGGTGGACCGCCCCAGGCTCCACTCAAAGCAACATCTGGTCAAGGTGGCCGCCCTCCACATCGATGGATTGCGCTTCAGACTGGACCGTCCGGCGGATTCCGCGCACACGAACCTCACCGATCTGCTGGACCGCTTGTCATCGGGGGACACCACCACCGCGGGGCCCGATTGGACCATCACCTGCGCGGTCTTCACCATCGATGGCCTGCACTTCACGCACCATGACGCACATTATGAGCAGCTGCCGTACGGCGTGGACTTCGATCATGTGGAGGTGACCGAGGGTTCCATACATGGCAGCGGTCTGCACATCATCGGTGATTCCATCTCCGCCCACCTGGATGGCATTGCGCTGAAGGACCGCAGCGGATTGGTGGTGGAGCGCCTCGGCGGCCAGGCCAGCGTGTCGGGCCGCGGCATTTACATCGACGACCTGGAACTGCGAACACCCCGCACGGACCTGCACGGCGACCTGGCCCTGCGCACCGACGATTGGGAGGACCTGGACCTGTTCACCGAGCGGGTGAACATCCGGTTGGACCTGGACACCTCCATCCTGGACCTGGCCGATGTGGCCCTGTTCGCGCCGGACCTCGAGGGTATCCGGTTCCCCTTCCAGGTCAAGGGGCGCTTCCGGGGCACCATTGCCGAACTGAAAGGACGCGACCTCGACATCCGCTTCGGTCAGCGCTCCTCGTTCAGCGGGCGTGCGGAGATGAGCGGCCTGCCCGACATCGACAACACCTTCATGATCGTGGACGTGGAGGAGCTGCGCACCGATCTCCGCGACCTCTCCACCGTTCCGGTACCGCCGTTCACCTCCGGCGATCGCTTGGCGCTCCCGGCGGAGATCGGCCGGCTCGGTGACCTGGGGTTCAGCGGGAACTTCACCGGCTTCCTGCGGTCCTTCACCGCCTACGGAACGGCCAGCACCGCCCTGGGCTCCGTGCGCAGCGACCTGAGCTACCAGCGTGACACCATCAGCGATGTGTTCGGTTTCAAGGGCCGCTTGGCCACCGATGGGTTCGACCTGGGCGGGGTGCTGGGTGTGCCATCCCTGGGGCCTCTGGCCACCCGCATCCGCGTGGACGCGCTGGGCCATTCCCTCGCCACCCTGCAAGCCGATCTGGATGGCGAGCTGCCCATGTTCACCGTGAACGGTACGCCCATCAAAGGGATCGATGTCAAGGGCCGGTTGGAACGCAACCTCTTCAACGGGGAGCTCCAGGTGAACGACCCCAACCTGATGCTGGACTTCAAAGGCCTCGCCGACCTGCGTGGACGTTGGCCGTTGGTGGACTTCAAGGCGGATGTGCAGCACGCCGACCTGGCCGCACTGGGCCTCGTTCCCGATTCGGGCTACGCCGCGTTGAGCATGGAGGTGGATGCCGCCGGACGCTTGTCGCCTGACAGTCTGCTCGGGCGCTTGCAGCTGCGCGACATCATGTATTGCGGCACCGATCGGGACCACCAGCTGGGCGACATCAGCCTCACGAGCGACCGGCAGGCCGGAGAGAACATCCTGGAACTGGATGCCAGCTTCGCCGAGGCCCGTGTGGTGGGGACCTTCCTGCCCACGCGACTGCCCGATGCGGTGGTCAATGTGGTGTACAGCATCTTCCCCGCGTTGCGGGAACAAGTGCAGTATGCACAGGCCGAGCAGCGCTTCCGGTTCCAGGTGAAGGCCAGGGACACCGCGCCGTGGCTCGAGCTGTTCGTGCCGGGCCTGGTCATCGCGGAAGGCAGCACGGCTGACGGCTCGTTCGACAGCCGCACCTTCGACCTGGACCTCACCTTCCGTTCATCCGAGGTGCGTTTTGGTGCCGCGCGTTCGGCCGGGGTGGAGCTCATCGCGGAGAAGACCCTGGACATCCTGGCCTTCGGCTTGTTAAGCGAGCGCACTTCGTGGAACGACAGCACCTGGATGGCCGGCATCAGTGCGCAGGGGAAGGCCTATCAGGATGAACTGGACCTCACCCTGGGGTGGGACACCAGTGCTTCGGGCACACGCGGCAACCTGGACCTGCTGGGTGAGGTGCGCGGCTGGGGGGCGCTGATGCTGGAACTGCTGCCATCGGAGGTGATGCTGGGCCGCGGCAGTTGGGTGACCGAGCGGATCACGCGGTTCGAGATCGATTCCACCACGGTGCGCATCGATTCACTTCAGCTGACCAACGGCGAACAGCGGGTGGCGCTCGCGGGGACCATCTCGAAGGACAGCACGAAAGCCCTGGCCTTTGCCGTGGAGAACCTGTCCCTGGCGAACCTTGAGCCCTACCTGGGGGGGCCACGTCTGCGCGGCAAGGTGAGCGGAGAGGGCACCGTGCACGACCTGTACGGCGAACCGTTCGCGCTGGCCGATGTGCGCGCTGACAGCATTGCCGTGCAGGACAAGCCGGTGGGCGATGTGCGCTTCAAGGCGGGATGGGCGCCCGGGGCCCGTTCGCTCGACCTGGCCGGCACCCTCACACGCGGGGTCGTCAAGGCACTCGATTTTGAAGGGACCATGGGCCTGTTCGATGGCGGTGAGCTCGACATGAAGCTGCTCTTCGACCGCTTCGACCTCTCCTTCATCGACCCCTACCTGCCCGAGGGCATCAGCCAGATCCAAGGCCAGGTCTCCGGTGATCTGGGCATGACCGGCACCTTGCTCGATCCGCAGGTGAGCGGAACGCTGGACCTCGTGGATGCAGGCCTGCGCATCGACTACCTCAACACGCTCTACCGCTTCACCCACCGCCTGAAGGTGGCGCCGGACATGTTCGCCCTGGACCAGGTGCACATCCGTGATGAGGAGGGCAACGAGGCCATCGTGAACGGCACCGTGCTCCACCAGGGCCTGAAGCGTTGGAACTACAACGTGGGAGGGCGCATGCAGGGGCTGCTCGTGCTCAATACCACCGAGGCCGACAATTCGCTCTACTTCGGGAAGGCCTATGCCACGGGCGATCTGGAGGTGAGCGGGGAGGAGGGCACGCTGGAGATCACCGTGGATGCCCGCACCGCGCCCGGCACCTTCATGCACTTTCCGCTGGGTGGCAGCACCGAGGTCTCCTCCATCGGATTCGTCAAGTTCGTCAGCGAGCAGCAGGAGGTGGAGGAGGAGTTACCGGTGGACCTGTCCGGGGTCTCGCTGGACCTGAAGGTGGCCGTGACCCCCGATGCCCGCATGGAGCTCATCTTCGATCCCACCATCGGTGACATCCTCACCGGCAGCGGTACCGGGAACTTGGAGATGTCCGTGAGCCAGACCGGGGCCTTTGACATGCGGGGCTATGTGGAGGTGAGCCATGGCGATTACCTCTTCACCCTGCGCAATGTGGTGAACAAGCACTTCCAGTTGGAACCCGGTGGCCGCATCACCTGGTACGGCGATCCCTTCGATGCGCAGCTCGACCTGCAGGCCACCTACCGGTTGCGTGCGCCGCTGTATGACATCATTCCCCCGTCGGAACGGTCGGAGGCCTACAAGAAGCGGGTACCGGTGGAGGTGGGCATGCGCCTGCGCGACCGGCTGATGAACCCGGAGATCGCTTTCTCCGTGCGCCTGCCCAGCGTGGACGAGAGCATGCGCGCCCAGGTGAACAGCGCGATCAGCACCGAGCAGGAACTGAACCGGCAGGTCTTCGCGCTCATCGCCCTCAACCGCTTCGTGCCGCCACCCCAGTACGTGGGCGCGGGCTCCGTGGGGAGCAATGCGGCCGGCACCACCACCAGCGAACTGCTCAGCAACCAGGTGAGCAACTGGCTCAGCGGCCTCAGCAAGGACGTGGACCTGGGCTTCAACTACCGCCCGGGTGGCAACATCACCCAGGATGAACTGGAACTGGCCGTGAGCACCCAGCTCTTCAACGAGCGCCTGCTGTTCAGCAGCAACGTGGGTGTGCAGTATGGCGGGCAGAACGGCAGTGCCAGCGCCGGCAGTGGCAGCAACCTGCTGGGTGATTTCCAGCTGGAATACCTGCTGACGCGGGATGGCAAGATCCGCCTGAAGGCGTACAGCGTGAGCAACGACCGCAACCTGAACCGTGCGGACCAGGCCCCCACCACGCAGGGCGTTGGGGTGGTGTACAGCCGCGAGGGCGATACGTTCTGGGACCTCTTCCGGAAGCGCCAGCGCACCGGGCTTCCACAGCCCTGAGCGCGGGCTCAGTGGTCCTTCTCCAGATGCAGGGTGTGCCCCAGCTTCTCGCGCTTGGTGGCGAGGTATCGCTGGTTGTGCGGATTGGGCGCGATCTCCAAGGCCACGTTCTCCACGATCTCCAGGCCGTAGCCCACGAGCCCCGTGCGTTTGCGTGGGTTGTTGGTCATCAGGCGCATCTTGCGCACGCCGAGGTCGTGCAGGATCTGCGCGCCCACGCCATAGTCACGGGCATCCATCTCAAAGCCCAGCATCAGGTTGGCCTCCACCGTGTCGGCGCCCTGTTCTTGCAGCTTGTAGGCCTTCAGTTTGTTCAGGAGCCCGATGCCACGTCCTTCCTGCTGCATGTAGACGATGACGCCGCGGCCCTCCGCTTC
Organism: Bacteroidota bacterium; assembly: GCA_963169595.1. Classification (GTDB taxonomy): domain Bacteria; phylum Bacteroidota; class Bacteroidia; order Flavobacteriales_F; family PHOS-HE28; genus PHOS-HE28. Next base: position 13,587 of record CAUJFM010000325.1, read on the forward strand.
GATCATCTCCATGGCCTTGTGCAGCTGGGGGCCGCAATCGCAGCGGCAGCTGCCGAAGATGTCACCGGTGACGCAGGAGGAGTGGACCCGCACCAGCACCGGTTCCTTCGGGTCCCAGGTGCCCTTCACCAGGGCCATGTGCTCCTCGCCCGTCGTCGTCTGCCGGTAGGCGATCAGTTGGAAGTCGCCGTGGGTGGTGGGCAGCTGCACGTCCACCTGGCGCTCCACGAGGCGCTCCGTCCGCATGCGGTAGGCCACGAGGTCCTCGATGCTGATCAGCTTGAGGTCGAAGCGGCGGGCGATCTCACGCAACTGCGGAAGGCGCGCCATGGTGCCGTCCTCGTTCAGGATCTCCACGATGAGGCCAGCGGGCTCGAAGCCGGCCAGGCGGGCCAGGTCCACCGCGGCCTCCGTATGGCCGGTGCGGCGCAGCACACCGCCCTTGCGGGCCTTGAGCGGGAAGATGTGACCGGGCCGTGCGAGGTCCTCTGCCTGGATGGCCGGGTCGATGAGGGCCAGCATGGTCTTGCTGCGGTCGCTGGCGCTGATGCCCGTGGTGGTCCCGCGGCCCTTGAGGTCCACGCTCACCGTGAAGGGCGTCTCATGCAGCGCAGTGTTGTCCCGCACCATCAACTCCAGGCCGAGCTCCATGCAGCGCTCCTCGGTGAGGGGCGCACAGATCAAACCACGGCCGTGGGTGGCCATGAAGTTGATCATCTCGGGCGTGGCGTTGCGGGCGGCGGTCACGAAGTCACCTTCGTTCTCCCGGTCCTCGTCGTCCACCACGATCACGGCCTTGCCGAGACGGATGTCCGCGATCGCTTCTTCGATCGGGTCGAAGGTGGTGCTCATGGGTGCAAAATGGGGTGCAAAGGTACGGAACCCCGGACCCCTATTGTCCGGCCGCAGTGGCCTCGGTGATCAGGGTGTCCAGCTTCCCCGCGGCCACGTCCCAGTCGAACTGGGTGCGCACGAAGCGGTTGCCGTTGGTGGCGATGCGCTGCCGCAGCGCGGGGTCCTCCAGCAGGTCCAGGATGTGGGCGGCATACTGTTCGGGGTTCTCGCCGATCAGCACCTCCTCGTTCGGGCGAGCGCCCACGGCGTTGTTGGCCAGAGCGGAGGTGATGCAGGGGATCCCCATGGCCATGGCCTCCAGCAACTTGTTCTGCAGGCCGGTGCCGATCTGCATGGGGGCGGCAAAGATCCGGGCCGAGGCGTAGGAGATGCGGATATCGCGCACCCAGCCGGTCACGGTGATCAAGGGGTCCTGCCGGGCCAGGTCGCGCACCCGGGCGGTGGGGTCCACCCCACTGATCAACAGGCTGGTCTGCGGACGTTTGCGCCGCACGATGGGCAGCACCCGGTTCACCAGGTACAGCACGCTGTCGATGTTCGGGGGGTAGTTCATGTTCCCCGTGAAGAGCAGGTCGTAGTGCGGTTCCTGCGGCATGGGGTGGAAGTGCCCCGTATCCACACCGTTGGGCAGCACGGCCATGGTGTCGCGCAGCGGGTGGTAGATGTAGTCGCGGTCCTGCGCACTGATGATCACCCGGTTGTCGAACTGGTCGAACATCAAGTTCTCGTAGCGGATCAGGCGCCGGGTCTCCATCCGGAAGATGGGCCTCAGGTAGAAGGGGGCCGTTTCCGTGCGCCGCTCCATGCCCTTGCTCAGGGTGTCCATGTAGTCCAGCGTCTTGGGCAGGTCGAACCGGTGGCGCACGTATTCCGTGGTGCGCACCAGCTGGCACATGATATGGTCCGGCCTGAAGCTGTCGATCACCGCATCGATCCGGCGCTGGGCGTGGCGGTGGTGGAAGTACACCACCTGCACCGGCAGCCGTGCGAACAGCGCCGTCAACAGCTTTAAAATGATGCGCCAACGGGGCAGATGCACCACCTCGATATGGGCGCACAGGCCGCGGAGATGCTCCACGTGGGCCGGGTCCGTGGGCGTGTCGCTGAGGCAGAACAGGTAGACCTCGTGCTTGCGGGCCAGCCGGGTGATCAGGTGGTAGGCCCGCAGCTTGTCGCCTTTCTCCAGCGGATAGGGCACACGGGAAAGGAGCACCAGCAGCTTCATGCCTTCAGCAAGCGCTTGTAGAAGGCCTCCAGG
>CAUJFM010000326.1 GCA_963169595.1 Bacteroidota bacterium
TTCATCGCTTGGAGCTGTTCGGGCGGGTGACCTTGCCAATCGGTCACCTCGCCCACCACGCGCAAGGCGGCCCTGGTGCGGTAGGAGCGCGTCGGATTCCCCGGGAACTTCTTGTCCGTGAGGTTGGGGTCGTTCTCGAAAGGGCCCGTGGGCTCCACGATGTAGATCCGGCCCCGCCCTTCGCCCTGGGCCAGTTCAGCGCCCCACGTGGCGGCATCCAAGGTGGCGGTCAGGTACACGTACTTGGCGGATCGCTGCCGGCCATAGTTGGAATTGAAGCCGGGCTCGATCAGCTCTCCGACCTGCCGATCGGCCTTGGTGCCGTGGTAGTAGGTGGTGTTCGCGAAGAGCTCTTCCAACTGCTCCAATCCCCTGGTGAAGCCTTCCTTGAAGCCCATTTCGATGATCTTCTCCAGGTCCTCCAGGAAATCGAAATGGATCACGACACATACCACGGTGCCGCCTTCCGACGGGCTGAATCGGTTCGCCCACCTCATCCTGGGCATCTCCGTGTTGATCACCCCGTGCCCGTCACAGAAACCATCGGTACCGGAGAACGAGGACTTCGGCACAACGGTCTCATAGTCGAAGAAGCAATGGTGGCAGTCACCTTCCGGGCCTTTCATGTAGTACGACCAGCGCCCACCCGCACGGAGATCGAGCGAGGTGATCACGCATTCATAAGGCTTCGGTGCCCACCACTGGCAGAGGATCGCCGGATCGGTCCATGCGTTCCATACCAGGTCCAACGGCGCTGCGAAAAAGCGCTCCACCGTAATGGACCGGTCCTCCTTCGCGACGATGAAGTTGAACAGGGGGTGCTTGTTCATGGGGCCTCGACCTTCAATTTGCCGGTGTATTCATCAAGGTGGGCGAGCGTCTGCTTGCCACCTTCCATGGCGCCGTACTGCTCCACCACAAGGTCACGCGCTTCCTTGCTCGTGAACAGGGTATGCAACGTCACCAGTGTGCCGCCGTCCTTCGCCTCGAAGCGCAGCTCAGCCTCGAACTGCTTCGGATCACCCGGTTCGCCATGGTCGTAAGCCATGCGGCTGATGGGCTCGATCTCGCGGTAGGTGATAAGGTTCGGCCACACGGTGCCATCCGGACCGGTCATGGTGTACTCCCACTCGCCACCCACGCGGAAGTCCATGCGCAGGGTGCGGTTGATGAAGCCGTCCGGCCCCCACCACCGATCGATGTGCTCAGGTTCCGTGCAAGCCTTCCAAACCAAGGCTTGTGGCGCGCGCATGTGGCGGGTGATGATGATCCCGCGGTCGCCGATGAGCTGTGCCTGTGGTTCCATGGTTCAAGGTGTTAGTTCGTCCGCCAGGGCATACAGCGCTTCCTCCCAACGATCGGCATGGCCGGCGTCGATGAGCAAGGCGCATGTCAATGGCTCGTGTGGGGTGATGGTGAGCTGAAGCAGCGTGATGGCCCCCTCGTCGCTCAGCAGCAGTTCAACCCCGGCGGAATGGCCCCCGTCGGTGAGCTGCGCACGATGCGAAGCGGGAACAGCCTGGGTGAGCGGCACCATCCGGACATTCGGCGGAAGCAGCAGCCAGCGCTCGCGCAGTGAAGGCTCCAGCCAGTGGTCCATGATACGCTCCGGTGTGGCATGGTAGGCGCGATGGAATACCAGCCCTTCGCCCGGTCCACCATCGGCACGCGCACCCGTCAGCGCGACCACGGGCTCATCGATCAGCCGTTCTTCCCAGCGCATCACTTCCGGGGTTTCTTGCCCTGCAGGTCCATCAGGTACGCATCGAGCCGGTCGAAGCGGGCCTCCCACATCGCGCGGTATTGCTCGATCCATGCATCGGCCTCCTTCAGCGGCTCGGCCTTCAGTTCGCAAGGCCGCCATTGCGCCTCCCGGCCACGCTTGATCAACTGCGCCCGCTCCAGCACCTTCAAGTGCTTGCTTACCGCCGGCAGGCTCATGTCGAACGGCGCCGCCAGCTCGTTCACCGAAGCAGGCCCCTTGGATAGTCGCGACAGAATGGCCCGCCGTGTGGGATCGGCCAGTGCATGAAAGGTGGCGCTCAAGCGGTCCATGGTCGTTCAGGTAGAGCAAACCTATTTAACCATTCAGTTAAGTAAAAGGACTTTGCCACGAACGGTTGGGTCGTCGGTGGAAGGTCAGCTGGGATCGGCGACCCGAGCCGGTGCTGGTCCTGACCCGCAAGGCGCGTTCACATCATCCCAACTCGAAGCTGGCGAGCGTCCCTTCCACCTCACCGCACCCGGCCATGGACCCACTTTCCCATGGCCATCAGCGACTTTCCAGACCCCATACTTCACCGAAAGATGGCCCGTTATCTTAGCCGACCTTCCGCATGCAGCGTTTCCTTTCGACCCTTCTCCTCTTCGGCCTCGCCTTCATCACCCTGGCCCAGGACACGGCCACCTTGCAGGGCGAGGTGCGCGATGAAACAGGGAACCTGCTGCCCGGTGCCAACGTGATCCTCACGGGATCGCAGACCGGCACGGTCTGCAACGAGCGTGGGCGTTACACCTTGACCATTCCCGCAGGAAGGCCGGTACCGGTGCGCATCAGCTATACCGGCATGCTGCCCGTGGAGGAGATGATCCTGCTGGAGGCCGGGGCCGTGCGCGAATGGAACGTCCGCCTGAAGTTCAGGACGCTGGACGAAGTGGAGATCGGCACTTCACGCAGGCTGCGCGAGACCGGGGTCACCAGCCTCGATCCGCGTGTCACCCGCTTCTCCCCCACCCCGCAGGGCGGTGTGGAGGCGCTGCTCTACGGCCAGATGGGCGTGACGATGCGCAACGAGCTGAGCGCCGGCTACAGCGTGCGCGGGGGCAACTTCGATGAGAACCTGGTGTACGTGAACGACATCGAGGTGTACCGTCCCTTTCTGGTGCGTTCCGGTCAGCAGGAAGGCCTGAGCTTCCCGAACCCCGACATGATCGAGCGGATCGAGTTCAGCGCCGGGGGCTTCGAGGCCCGCTACGGCGACAAGATGAGCAGCGTGCTCGACATCCGGTACAAGCGGCCCAAGGAGTTCGCCGGAAGCGCCATGGTGAGCCTGCTGGGCGCGGCCTTCCACTTGGAAAGCCCCATGCTGAACAAGCGGCTGCGCCAAGTGACCGGCGTGCGCTACCGCACCAACCAGGTCATCCTGCAGGGGCAGGACATCCAGGGTGAATACCGTCCGGCCTACACCGACATCCAGTCCTACTGGACCTACGACCTCACCGACCGCACGGAGCTGAGCTTCCTGGGGCTCTATTCCAGCAACGTGTTCCGCGTGGTGCCGCAGAACCGCGAAACGCAGTTCGGCCCCTTCAACATGCCCCTGCAGTTCACCGTCTATTTCGATGGCCAGGAGCGCACGGGCTTCCAGGTGTGGACGGGGGCACTGGGCGTGAACCACCGGGCGCGCAAGGACATGCTGCTGAAGTTCATCCTGAGCGCCTATGGCACGCATGAGACCGAGCGCTTCACCATCCAAGGGCAGTACTTCCTGGATGAACTGGACCGTGACCTGAGCAGCGACACCTTTGGCGAGGCCATCCGCAACCTGGGGGTGGGCACCTACCTGGACCATGCGCGCAACACGCTGGATGCACGCGTGGTGACCTTCGCACACAAGGGTTTGCTGGAGCGGGAGAACAGCTACCTGCAATGGGGGGCCGACGTGCGCTCCGAGGTCATCCAGGACCGCCTTTCCGAATGGACCCTGATCGATTCCGCGGACTACAGCATCCCCCTGAACCAAGGCGAGGACCTGCTGCTGAACCAGACCTTGAAGGCCCGCATCGATCTGGAAAGCGTGCGGGTGCAGGGCTACGTGCAGAACACCTGGCGCTGGGATATGGGCAACGACCGGTGGTGGTCGCTGGTGGCCGGTGTCCGCGGGCATCACTGGACCTACAATGGCCAGACGGTGATGAGCCCCCGCACCCGCCTCACCTTCCACCCGGGTTGGAAGTCCGTGAACGCGGAAGGCGATACGGTGGACAACGACCACAGCTTCTGGGCGGCGGCCGGCATGTACTACCAGCCCCCGTTCTACCGCGAAATGCGCCGCCTCGACGGGACCCTCAACCCGGACATCAAGGCCCAGCGCAGCATCCACTTCCTGCTGGGCATGGACCGCCGGCTGAAGATCTGGGACCGCCCCTTCAAGTTCTCCACCGAGGCCTACTACAAGTACATGGACGACCTCATCCCCTACGAGGTGGACAACGTGCGCATCCGGTACTACGGCACCAACAACGCCAAGGGCTATGCGGCCGGTCTGGACATGAAGCTGGGCGGGCAGTTCATCGAGGGCATCGACAGCTGGATGAGCCTCGGGGTGATGACCGTGCAGGAGGATGTGATCAATGACGAGTTCTACTACCGCCTGAACGCCGCGGGGGACACCATCCGCCAGGGCTACACCTACGACCAGGTGGCCGTGGACAGCATCCGGGTGCAACCGGGCTGGATACCCCGCCCCACCGACCAACGCGTGAGCTTCTCAATGTTCTTCCAGGACGAGATGCGGCAATGGCCCACCTACAAGGTGCACCTCAACCTGGTCATCGCCACCGCCCTGCCCATCGGTCCCCCGAACGACAACCGGTACGGTGACACCCTGCGCACCGAGGTCTACCGCCGCGTGGACATCGGCTTCAGCAAGCAGTTGCTCGGCGCCAAAGGCCAGGAGAAGACCAACTTCCTGCGCAACATCGACAACATGTGGGTGAGCCTGGAGGTCTTCAACCTGCTGAACATCAACAACACGGTGAACCACACCTGGGTGACGGACGTGAACAACAACCAGTACGCGATACCGAACTTCCTCACCCCGCGGCGCTTCAACCTGAAGGTGATCGCGTGGTTCTAACTGGACCTGCAGGCCCTGTTTGCCCTAATTTAGCCGGAGCCTCCCGCAGGGCGCACACCATGACGTTCCGCCTGATCTTGTCCGCAGCCACCGCGCTGCTACTCACCGCCTGTTCCACGCACCGCTACGTGGCCGCCTCACACCCCAACGGAAAGCCCGAGGTGGTGGTGTACATGAAGGGCAAGGGCGAGGAGGCCGTGAAGGTGATGGAGAAGGTGTACTACCCCAATGGCCAGCTGGAATACGTGGGCCACTTCCAGAACGGTGTGGAGCACGGGGTGTGGACCTATTACTACGAGAACGGCACCAAGAAATACACGGAGTCCTGGCAGAACGGCGTGGAGCACGGCGTGCACTACGATTACGCGCCGGACGGCCAGATCTACCGCGAGCTCCACTACGAGAACGGCCGCTTGGTGAAGGAGGTGGACCGCACCAAGACCAACTAGGTCCCGCGGTACGAGCGGTTGACCTACGGATCGAACCATCGCCCTTGGGGCGCGTCCAACGGAAGATGAGCATCCCGCGCACCCTTTCCGCTTTTGTATTGCTCATCGGTACCGTGGGCACTACCGCTGCCCAATCGGTGTACTATCCACCGTTGGTCGGCAACACTTGGGAGACCATCGACCCCGCCTCGCTGGGTTGGTGCACCGACCAGCTGCCCGCCCTGCTCGACTTCCTGGACAGCACCAACACCAAGGCCTTCTTGGTGCTGAAGGACGGACGCATCGTGCTGGAGCACTACTTCGGCACCTTTACGGCCGATAGCAGCTGGTACTGGGCCAGCGCGGGCAAGAGCCTCACGGCCTTCCTCGTGGGCCTGGCCCAGCAGCAGGGCCATCTGGACATCGACGAACCGAGCAGCACCTACCTCGGAGCCGGTTGGACCAGTTGCACGCCGGAACAGGAGGCCGCCATCACCATCCGCGACCAAATGGCCATGATCACGGGGCTTGACGACACCGACGGTCAATTCGACTGCACCGACCCAGCGTGCCTCACCTATCTCACCGATCCCGGGACACGCTGGTCCTACTACAACGCGCCGTACACCCTGCTGGATGGCGTGCTCGAAGGCGCCACTGGCCAGACCCTGAACAGCTACGTGTTCAGCAACCTCACGGCCACCACGGGGATCACCGGGCTGTTCGTGCAAGTGGGCTACAACAATGTCTTCTTCAGCCGTGCGCGCAGCATGGCCCGTTTCGGACTGTTGGCCCTATCCGGTGGAAGCTGGAACGGAACGCCCATCCTGACCGACGCCGCCTACTTCCAGGACATGGTGTCGCCCTCCCAATCGCTCAACGAGGCATACGGCTACCTGTGGTGGCTGAACGGCCAGGAGAGCTTCATGCTGCCGGGGCTCCAGCTTGTGCTGCCCGGCCCGCTGATGCCGAACGCGCCGCAGGACTGCTACAACGCCATGGGCAAGAATGGCCAGCTGATCAACGTATCGCCGGGTACGGGTCTGGTGGTGGTTCGCATGGGCGAGCTGCCCACCGAGGACATTTTCGTACCCAACCTGTACAACGACCAGATCTGGCAGTACCTGAACGCGGTGATGTGCGGTGCCACGGGCGTGCAGGAAGAGACCATCCCACGGATGGAACTGTTCCCCAATCCGTCGCGCGACCGGGTGGACGTATACGTGGGCCAAGGGGGTGGCGAGATCACCGTACGCGATGGGTCCGGCCGCATCGTGCTGACCCAACAGACCTCCTCCGACCGCATCGGTCTGGATGTGTCCGGTCTGGCCAGTGGCTGCTACACGGTGGCGTTCAGTGGTGAAAGCGGAGCGACCACCGTTCGGTTCGTGAAGGAGTAGAACTACCGCTCGCTGGTACGGATGATGTTCATGCACTCCATCAGCGGCTCCTCGGTGATCACCAGCGGCGGGGCGAAGCGGATGATGTCGCCATGGGTGGGCTTGGCCAGCAGGTCATGATCGGTATCTTCGATGCATCACTTCACCGGGACGATGCACTCACTCCGGAACGATCGGCTCAGGACCGCAGCGCACGTGTGCTACAGCGCGTTGCGTAGATCGCGCCAGGATCGGACGGATATGCGAAGATCTTCGGATAACCAACGTTATCGACTTCGACCCGAATTATGAACATCAAAACAAAAAGGGTATATGAACAGGCTGGATCTAATGATGGATTCCGCATACTTGTGGACCGACTTTGGCCGAGAGGGCTATCCAAAGAAGATGCAGAGATAGATCTGTGGTTAAAGTCTATTGCGCCTTCAAATGAGCTTCGAAAATGGTTCAACCACGATCATGGAAAATGGCCTGAGTTCAAAAGACGATATTTCTCTGAGCTTGATGTGAATGGTGATGTGGTCAATGAGTTGCTATCTCATGTTAAACGTGAACATATCAGTCTTCTTTACTCGTCCAAAGAACAAGAGTACAATAATGCCACAGCATTGAAAGAGTATATAACCAGCATATTAAAATAGGTTAGTGCCTCGTACAGCAGGTCGTTTCAAGGAAGCACCACTACGCGGGACCAGTTAACTCCAGCGTTTGGAATACCAGCGCAACCGGAACTAACCGTTCAGGCCCTATGCGAACTGCCGCACGCTGGTGCGGATGATGTTCACGCACTCCATCAGCTGCGCCTCGGTGATCACCAGTGGTGGGGCAAAGCGGATGATGTCGCCGTGGGTGGGCTTGGCCAGCAGGCCATTGTCACGCAGCAGCAGGCACAGTTCCCAGGCAGTTCTGGGGGAGCCATCAGGTGCCGTGCGGGCTTCGATCACCAGCGCATTGAGCAGGCCACGGCCGCGCACCAGCTTCACGAAGGGATACTCCTCCACCAGCTTCTGCATCTCGGCGCGGAAGAGCTGACCAAGCCGCTCGGCGTTGCCGCACAGGTCCTCGTCCTGTACGATGCCCAGCGCCTCGATGGCGAGCCGCGCGCCCATGGGGTTGCCCCCATAGGTGCTGCCGTGGGTGCCGGGAGTGAAGACGTTCATCACCGCATCACTGGCCAGCACGGCGCTCACGGGGTACATGCCGCCGCTGAGGGCCTTCGCGAGGATCACCACATCGGGACGCTGCACCCCTTCGCGCGACTCGCAAAGCCCCTTGGTGCAACTGCAGCCATTGTTGTGACAGGAGGCGAGCAGGCGGCCGGTGCGCGCGATGCCGGTCTGGATCTCGTCCGCGATGAAGAGCACGTTGCGGGCCTTGCAGGCGGCGATGGCGCGGGGGATGTAGTCGTCGGCCGGCACGTACACGCCCTTCTCGCCCTGGATGGGCTCCACGAGGAAGGCGCAGACGTTCGGGTCCTCCAGCGCCTTCTCCAGGGCCAGGATGTCGTCGTAGGGGATCACCTCGAAGCCGGGCGTGAAGGGCCCGAAGCCGCCCTGGCTGTCGGGGTCGGTACTCATGCTTACGATGGTGATGGTGCGCCCGTGGAAGTTGCCCTCGCACACGATGATCTTGGCCTGACCTGCGGGGATGCCCTTCTGCTCATAGCCCCACTTGCGGGCCATCTTGATGGCGGTCTCCACGGCCTCGGCGCCCGTGTTCATGGGCAGCATGCGGTCGTAGCCGAACAGGGTGCAGACGGTGCGGGCATACTCCCCCAGCACGCTGTTGTAAAAGGCGCGGCTGGTGAGCGTCATGCGCGTAGCCTGCTCCTGCATCACCTGCACCAGGCGCGGGTGGCAATGGCCCTGGTTCACGGCGCTGTAGGCGCTGAGGAAGTCGTAGTACCGCTTGCCTTCCACGTCCCACACGAACACGCCCTTGCCACTGTCGAGCACCACCGGGAGGGGGTGGTAGTTGTGGGCACCGTAGTGCTCCTCGAGCTCGATGGCCTGTTGGGTGCGGGTGCGGGAGGTGGTGTGTATCGCCATGGCTTGCTGGACGCGGGTTCTGTACGCAAAAGGGCTTCAAAACTACGGGTATCTTCGCCGACCCGCTGAGCAAAAGGGCCTGAACCCTTCAGTGCTCCGCCACACCACGACCATGCGCCGCAGCAAGTACAAGGAACCCCTGTTCTACCAGAACCTCACCATCGAAAGCGCGGGTGCGCAGGGCAAGGCCATTGCGAAGCATGAAGGCATGGTGGTCTTCGTGACCGGTGCCGTGCCGGGTGATGTGGTGGATGTGCGTGTGACCAAAAAGAAGAGCAACTACGCCGAGGCGATCACCACGCGGATCGTAACACCCTCCATCGACCGCATCCCCGCCTTCTGCAAACATTTCGGCACCTGTGGCGGCTGCAAGTGGCAGGACCTCTCCTACCCCAAGCAGCTGGAGTACAAGCAGCAGCAGGTGATCGACAACCTGGAGCGGCTGGGTGGGCTGGTGCTTCCGCCCGTAACGCCGATCATGGCCTCGCCCGGGGTGCGCTACTACCGCAACAAGCTGGAGTACACGTTCAGCAACAAGCGGTGGTTCACCACGGACGAGATCAACTCGCAAGATGAACACACGGACCGCAATGCGCTGGGCTTCCACATCCCCATGCGCTTCGACCGCGTGCTGGACCTGAGCGAATGCCACCTGCAGCCCGAGCCCAGCAACAGCATCCGCAACTTCGTGCGGGAACATGCGCGGCAGCATGGCCTGAGCTTCTACGACGTGCGTGAACACCAGGGCTTCCTCCGCACCCTGCTGATCCGCACCACCACCACGGGCGAGTGCATGGTGCTGCTGGCCGTGGGGCATGAGGACCGCGAGGCTCGTGAGCGCCTGCTGGACGCGCTGCTCGGCGCCTTCCCGCAGCTCACCAGCGTGCTGTGGACGGTGAACCCCAAGAAGAACGACACCATCTACGACCTCGATATCCAGGTGTACCACGGCCGCGACCACATCGTGGAGGAGCTGCCGGATGGACCGGGTGGCCGGCCCTTGAAGTTCCGCATCGGTCCGAAGACCTTCTTCCAGACCAATCCGGAGCAGACGATCGCCATGTACCGCCTCACGCGCGACCTGGCGGGCCTCACCGGGGCCGAGAACGTGTACGACCTTTACTGTGGTGCGGGCAGCATCACGCTTTACCTCGCGGCCCGGGCGAAGCATGTGGCCGGCGTGGAGCTCGTGCCCGAGAGCGTGGCCGATGCCCGTGTGAACGCCGAACTGAACGGCGTCACCAACGTGAGCTTCACCAGTGGCGACATGAAGAAGGTGATGGACGCGGCCTTCGTGGCGCAGCATGGCCGTCCGGACGTGGTGGTGACCGACCCGCCCCGCGCCGGCATGGACGAACCCGTGACGCGCCACCTGCTGGAGCTGGCCCCCGAGCGCATCGTGTACGTGAGCTGCAACCCGGCCACCCAGGCCCGCGACCTGGCCATCCTCAACGACCGCTACCGCATCGACTTCGTACAGCCGGTGGACATGTTCCCGCATACCTACCACGTGGAGAACGTGGTGCGGCTGGTGAAGCGGTGAATGGTCTAACCGGGAATGGACAGGGATACACGGTAATTCTGACTTCCCGGGACGATCATGTTCCAATGGTAGGTTCATTCACGTTGATAAACGTCCATTCACGGTTCCCGCATAGCTACCACGCGGCGAACGCGGTGCGGCTGGTGAACCGGTGACAAGGTCTAACCGGGAGTGGACGGGCATACACAGGAACACGCTCATTCTTGGATGATATCTTGGAGGCTTTGGCGATGACAATGAACTCACTTTGCATGCCAGGATAGCCCCATGACCAACTTGAATTCGGACGATCAGGAAGCGACCAGACCCATTGTTGGGTGCGCCATGAGGGTGTTGAACTCGTTGGGCCATGGTCTTCATGAAAAGCCTTACTAGAACGCCTTATGCATTGAAATGAAGGCCTCGGGCATCCGTTACGAACAACAACCTCGATACCCCATCTACTATCGATCGGAACTGATCGGTGAGTACATACCCGATCTCATCATCGAGGATAAAGTGATCGTGGACACCAAGACCATTGAACGAATTGGTGACCAGGAGATCGGTCGTATGTTGAACTATCTGCGCATCACTCAGTTGGAGGTAGGTCTCATCCTTAACTTCAAGCGCCCTCGGCTGGAGTGGCGGCATGTGTGGCTGCGCTCGGAGCACCGGTAAGCGTCCATCCGCCTATCCGGCTCTGAAGGCGAGAGCATTCACGTTGATCAACGTTCATTCACGGTTCCCGCACACCTACCACGAGGAGAACGTGGTGCGGCTGGTGAAGCGGTGACCGCCGTTCACATCGGGACAGGCTCCCCGATGAAGGGGAAATGACACCCATGCGCGCGCCGATCCCCACCCTGTTCATCTGTGGCTTCCTGTTGCACGCCTGC
>CAUJFM010000327.1 GCA_963169595.1 Bacteroidota bacterium
TGCCGCCGTGCACAAGGCCCTGCGCTGCGGCGCCTGCGGCGTGCTGCCCAAGACCGTGCAGCGCGCCGAGCTGCACTCCGCCATCCTGAAGGCCCACACCGAGGGCTTTTACTACAACGCCCTGGTGGACCGCCAGCTGCGCGGCCGCGTGGAGCACGAGCTCGCCACCCGCCACCCCGATGCCCTCTGGGAAAGCCTCAGCCCCATGCAGCGCCGCGTGGCCGTGGCCTACGCCAAGTCCAAAAGCGGCAGCAGGCTGGACATCGCCGAACAGCTGGGTGTGCAGCTCAGCACCATCAACAGCCACATCAAGGAAGTCTTTACCAAGCTCAACGTACACGGACGCCTGGAGCTGGCCGAGATGATCTGGAAGTATGGGTGGAAGTGAGGGAGCGTGCGCCTACACAAGAACAATGGTAATGCTCTGCACACACCAACTAAGACTCAACCGCAGACAACTCCGCGAACGCATCCCGCAACAGGGAGTGATACTTGAGAAGCTCCTTCTCCATCACCTCAGCGCTGTAATGGCCATCGGGTGAAAGACATCGAAGCTCATCCACCACCGCGAAGCGAGAGGAACGACCTCCCCGAACGATGGTCGGTTTCGGTGGAACAAGACCTTGCTCTGAAGCCCGAAGGCCTATGTCCGCGGCGTACCGTTTGGCGAGCTCCGGGTCAGTGCGGCCGCTATCGCCTGCTCCCATACGGAACGAGAGCTTTGGCGTTTTGTTCTCGTACGCATCCACTTGCAGGTAGACATAATACGCCCCCTTCTTCTCATGGAACCCGAACCAGAATCCAACAAAGCCACCATCCTTTTGGGGAAGCTTGCCGAACCCTGGTTCAAGCTCCTGCGTGTGGAAACTAGGTCGTGAAGCGAGCTCATGGAAACAACCTGTCCATTGCACCTCGCTCCACTGCATCAAAGGCAACTTCTGGTAGGCAAGCAGGTGCTTATAGCGCTTACGCATTGCAGCGCACCAACTGGAGAGTATCTCACTCCCCGCCGCATTGATGTCAACGCCTTGTAGGAACTCGATAAGATCAGGAAGGTAAATGCGCGGGAACTCCTTGCTCTTGCCCCTTGTCGATTCCACCCAGGACTTGATGTAGATGGGCACGACCTCAACCTCATTCGCAACATCCTTCGCCTTGGCCAGATAGCCGCTCATCTGCGTGGCGTGGTCGGTGGTGTAGGTCTTGTCCTCGATCAGCAAATAGACAACGGGCCCCTGACTCCCATGCAGGCCCACGAGCAGGTCTATGTTCTCGTGTTGCCGCTTCACCTCCACCCCGACATACTCCGGCACAGAGCGCCCGGCACGCTCGAACAACCACGCGATGAACCGCCTACCGGTATTGTGCATCACCGGATGATGGTGCGCGTACTTCTTATCCGCCCAGCTCATCAGCCAGGCGAAGAAGGCATCCTGGCTAAGCTCCGTGGTGGCGTGGTCGAAGATGTTGGGTCGCATTGCGAAAAACAATTGGGTCTTAGAACATGTCCTAAACCTCCGAAGGGACACCATCATCGGGACACTGCGGAACAAATGAACGCAGAGCCTCTTCGTGCCTCGGAAGACCCTGCACAGGGCAGGAGCACCTCATGTCAACCTTGCGAAAAGCTCCTCCACTCGCTCCTTGGACATTACCCAAGACTCTGGGATGCGATCAACTGTGCCATAGCCATGAGCTTGCTTGGTCCATTCCTTCTTCTCGTGCAATATCGTATCGCCTTTGCCTTTAGAAGTTTCCTTGAGCCTCTTTGCTATTTCAGAAGGGGAAGCCAGATACACGCGCGGTGACCCCAACAGTTCGACACCCTTGAACTGGACCAAACAAAAGATGGTCTTCTTTCCATGCTTGGCGAGCCACTGATCAATGGCTCCATGGTAATCCGCACTTCCCTTCTTCATGTAACTCTGGGTCAATCCCCAGGAACCATCCTGGCTTCCTTTCACCGAGATCTTCAACATCTTCTCATCTCTTGCGGCGATCAGGTCATACTCCGGTTGGTTCGCTCCGTATTGAACGGAGACATCGTAACCCAACCTCGCGAACAGCATGGCCGTGTAAGCTTCCGCTGCCACTCCGATCTGGTGAGAGGTGTTCGTTGGCTTCTTCTTCGGCATGGGTTGTGGGTTTCTCATATTTCAAGTTCTCCTTGGGGCAGTATCGACGAAGTCACCTTGACCCTGCGCATAGCTTCCGCAAAAGGCCCTGTCCCACGGCCCGTTCGTTGCGCAAGCACAGGGGTAACGACCTACTCCCACTCCTTTGCCCTTTGCTGTTCAGCCAGGCCAAAGAGTATGCTCCGCACAACGCGGATCAGATCATCCTCAAGGTACATCTCAGCCTCAACAACATCAGTCTTGTGCATCTCTTCATTCTCTTCGTAATTGTCTGCTGCGGTCCTGATACAGTGCGAGCCTTGCTCCAGCGAACACCAGAGGTAAGTACGAAGTGAATCTGGAAGTGACCGCAACTCTGCTGTAATGAGCTCTTCCATCAGCGGCTCCAGTTCATCCTCAACCATGCTCCAACCGTCGCGGTCAAAAGCCTTTAGTGCTTCCCAGTGATTCTCAGAGTCCCCTATATCAGGTTGACTCTCTCGCAGTTTGATACTGACCCGTTCTGCGATCAACTCGAACAGGTAATCCGGAGATGGACCCGAAAGGCTCATTGCTACCCTTGCGTTTGTTAAGCTCTCACGCCACCATCCCTTTCAAGAACACCTCCACATACTCCTTCATCCGCTCCACGATGCGCTCGCCGATCTCGCGGGCCTTCAGCACGCTGGGGCGGGCTTCGAGGCACTTGAAGATATCGTCCTTCAGCGGTTCCTGGCCGTTGAAGATGTAGGCGTCGATGAGGTTGGCGAACTGCTTCTGGTCCAAGCCTTCCTCCTCGCAGAGGGATTGCAGGGCCAGCACGCGCTGGTCCTCCCAGTAGCGCTCGAACTCGTCCTGCACGGTATCGGCGTCGGTGATCTTGGGCAGGTGCTCGGCGATGAACTTCTCGATGAGCTCGCGCTTGCTGCGTAGCTCCACCTCGCTGTTGAGCAGGGCGTGGATCTGCTTGCGAACGGACTCCCCTTGACCGGTGTTCTCCTTCTCCTTCAAGCGCGCCAGCAGCTTCAGGATGTAGGCCACGTTGATCTCGTCGCGGTGCACCAGCACCACCTCGAAGTCGATGTCCTCCAGGATGCTGTGCTTCTCCTTGGTGCCTCGGCGCTGAATGCTGTCCCGCAGGTCCAGGTACTTGCTGGTGAAGTCGGCGAACTGCTGCTCGGTGATGGCGAGGTCGCGCCAGTCGAACTCGGCGTAGGTCTTCAGCACGTTGTAGAGGCGGATCAGCTCGCGGAAGGCCGCCACGAAGGCCAGCTGCTGCTCCTCGTCCTGGAGGTCGTCCACCGAGCGGGGTGTGGGGGTCAGCTTGATCAGCTCGGCGTAAGCGGCATTGAATTGCGCCACCAGCTTCTTGTAGGGCGGCAGGAAGATGATCTCCTTCGCCTCCTTGTTGCTGAACAGGGCGAGCGCATCGTCCGTGGCCTTCTTCAGGTTGCGGTAGGCCACGATGTTGCCCTGGCTCTTCTTCTCGTTCAGGATGCGGTTGGTGCGGCTGTATGCCTGGATGAGCCCGTGGTAGCGCAGGCGCTTGTCCACGTACAGGGTGTTCACCTTCTTGGCATCAAAGCCGGTGAGCATCATGTTCACCACCAGCACCAGGTCGATGCGGTCGCTGTCCTTGGCGTTGGCCTTCTCACGTTCACGCAGCTTCTTGGTGATGTCCTTGAAGTAGTTCTCCATCCCCTTCTGGTCGCGGGTGCTGAAGGCGGTGCCGAACTGTGCGTTGTAGTCGGTGATGATGCGTTCGATGCCGTCGCGGCTATGGCCGCTGCCGTAAGTGGCGGGCGGCTCACTGGCGAGGGTCTCGTCCTCGGGCAGGGCGCCGATGGCCTCCTCGTCCTCCTCGTTGGTGCCGTAGCTGTAGATGGCCGCAATGCGCAGGTCGTGCAGTCCGGCGGCCTTGCGCTGCCTGAACAGGTCGTAATACTTCAGCAGCGTGGGGATGCTGCTGATGGCGAAGAGTGCGCTGTAGGCCCGGCCGTGGGTCTTGCGGTCGTGGGTGGCGATGATGTGGTCCACGATCTTGCCCAGGCGGGTTTCGTCGTCGAGCACCTCCGCACGGTCGATGTCCTCCACCTCGACATCCAGCTCCACGCCGTCCTTCTGGGTGTACCTGCCCACGTACTCCACGCTGAAGCGCAGCACGTTCTCGTCGCGGATGGCGTCCGTGATCACATACTTGTGAAGGCACTCCCCGAAGAGCTGCTTGGTGGTGCGCTTGCCCAGCTCGTTCTTGCTGGCGTTCTCGGCGAAGATGGGCGTGCCCGTGAAGCCGAAGAGCTGGGCGTTGGTGAAGTAGCTGGTGATGTCGCCGTGCGTCTTGCCGAACTGGCTGCGGTGGCACTCATCGAAGATGAAGACCATGCGCGCCTCCTTCAGGGCCTCCACCTTCTTCTCATGCCGCACCTTGCTGATGGCGATGTGCAGCTTCTGGATGGTGGTGACGATGAGCTTGGTGTTCGGGTCCCCCAACTGCTCCACCAGGCCGCGCGTGTTCTCGGTGGCGTCCACGCTGCCCTCCTTGTAGTCGTTGAAGTCCTCCATGGTCTTGTAGTCGAGGTCCTTGCGGTCCACGACGAAGACCACCTTGGCCACCTCGGGCAGGCCCATGATCACTTGGCTGGCCTTGAAGCTGGTGAGCGTCTTGCCACTGCCGGTGGTGTGCCAGATGTAGCCCCCTTCGAGAGCCTCAGGGGGCGGTCCACCCGGCACGGAATTCAAGGTGGCTGAGGTCCTCGAAGCCACCTTGTCCACAATGGCCTCCACAGCATACACCTGGTAGGGGCGCAGCACCATCAGCCGCCGGTCGCGGTCGTTCATCACCACGTAGTGGCCCAGCATGCGGCCCAAGCGCGGTATGCTCAGCAGGTCGGCGGCGAAGTCCTTGAGTGCGGACTTCCTCCGACTTTGCTCATCGGTCCAAAAGAAAGTCTGCGCGAAGCTCAGCGCCTCGATGGGGTTGTTCACGTAGTACTTCGTGTTCACCCCGTTGCTGATGGCGAAGAGCTGGATGTACTGGAACAACCCGCCGTTGGCCCAGTAGCTGTGTCGCTTGTAGCGGATGATCTGGTTGAAGGCCTCCTTCAGCTCCAGCCCGCTGCGTTTCAGCTCCACCTGCACCACGGGCAGACCGTTGCACAGGATGGTGACATCGTAGCGGTTGGTGTAGCTGCCGATGTTCGTGACCTGCTGCGTTACCTGCCACTGGTTCGCGGCGAGGTTGCCGTCATCGAAGAAACGTACGTAGGTCACTGTGCCATCCTCCCGCTCCAGCGCATA
>CAUJFM010000328.1 GCA_963169595.1 Bacteroidota bacterium
TCCTCCGTGTCCAGATCATGAGCCACGCCGGTGACCGTGCCTTCTTCCGAGGCGATCTCGGCCAGGAGCTGGTCGGCGTTCCACGTGTCCAGCACCAGTTCATCCGGCATCACCACAGGCTCCTCCGTGAGTTCAGCCTGAAGGACGGGAGAGACGGGATCGCGCAACACCATGAACACGGTCACCACAAGTGCGGCTACCGTGGTGCCGACCACCCATGCCGGACGGAAAGCAGGCCGCAGGGACCATCCGGCCCGCTCACGTTGGTGAATGCGCTGCTGGACCTCCTGGGGGAAGCGTTCAAAGAAGCCCTCCGGCGTCACGAAGGGATCGCTTCCGCGCAGCTTGCTCAGCAGGGGGGCATCGCGCAACTCGTCCTGTCCGTTGGGGTGTTCCATGGTCTTCAGGGGTTGGACCGATCGGACAGGTCCTTGGTTTGATCCACCAGCATGGCTTCGATCTTCTTCACCGCGATGTGGTAGCTGCTTTTCAATGCGCCCACGCTGGTTCCGGTGATGGCGCTGATCTCCTCGTACTTCAGGTCCTCGAAGTATTTCATCGTGAATACCGCACGCTGCTTGTCGGGTAGGCGCATCAGGGCCTGTTGGAGGGTGCGCTCGATGGCATCGCCGTTGAAGTGCTCGCTGCTGTCCAGCGTGGCGCAGAGCTTATCGGTCACGGCCTCGTGACTGGTGAACAGCCCGCGCTTGAGGCTCCGCAGGTGGTTCAGGCATTCGTTGTGGGCGATGCGGTAGAGCCAACTGTACAGCCGGGCGTCGGAACGGAACTTGTCCAGTCCGTTCCAGGCCTTGATGAAGGTGTTCTGCAGTACGTCCTTCGCCTCATCCGGGTCGGTCACCATGCGCCGGATGAACGCGTAGAGCCGGCGCTGGTATTGGCGCACGAGCAGGTTGAAGGCATAGTGCCGGGTATCCTCCTGCTGGAAGAGCTTGAGCAGCTCGCTGTCGGACAGTTCGCTCAAGCGGTCCAGGGGATGGAAGGGTTCACCGCCGTGCGATGGCCCGGTGCGCGGCCAGCACGATATCCGGGACGTCCAGCCCGTATTTGCGCAGGAGCTGGTCCGGTGTGCCGCTCTCGCCGAAGGTGTCGTTCACGGCCACGAACTCCTGCGGTGTGGGCCTGTGCTGCGCCAGGGCCTGGGCCACAGCATCGCCCAGACCTCCATGCCGGTTGTGTTCCTCGCAGGTCACCACGCATCGCGTACGCTCCACTGAACGTAGGACGGTCTCCACGTCCAGGGGTTTGATCGTGTGCATGTTGATCACCTCGGCCTGGATGCCCTTGGCGGCCAGTTCCTCGGCGGCCTTCAGAGCGGTCCATACAAGGTGTCCACAGGCGATCAAGGTCACATCCGCACCTTCCACCAGCACCTGCGCCTTGCCGATGGTGAAGGGCATGTCAGCGGGGATGAACACCGGCCACTTGGGACGTCCGAAGCGGAGGTACACGGGACCTTCATGCTCCGCGATGGCCATGGTGGCCTGCTTGGTCTGGTTGAAATCGGCCGGCACCACCACGGTCATGTCGGGCAGCATGCGCATCAGGCCGATGTCCTCCAGGATCTGGTGGGTGGCCCCGTCCTCGCCCAAGGTGAGGCCGGCATGGCTGGCGCAGATCTTCACGTTCTTGCCCGCATAGGCGATGCTTTGGCGCACCTGATCGTAGACGCGTCCGGTGCTGAAGTTGGCGAAGGTGCCCGTGTAAGGGATCTTGCCACCGATGGTGAGGCCTGCCGCAATGCCCATCATGTTGGCCTCGGCGATACCGACCTGGAAGAAGCGGTCGGGGAACTCCTTCTTGAAGGCGTCCATCTTGAGGGAGCCGGTGAGGTCCGCACAAAGGGCCACCACATTGGGGTTGCGACGGCCCAGTTCGAGGAGGCCGGCACCGAATCCACTGCGGGTGTCCTTTTGGTCGAGCACGGGGTATGCGGTCATGGTCTTCAGAAGTTGATCGTGGCCGAACGGCCGCTTTCGATGGTGATGTCCTTGATGAGGGTGAGCTCCGTGCGGCGCGCGTTGCGGCTGCGGTAGGTCACTTGGTAGGTGCCGGGTTGAAGGCGGAACTGGCTGCGGATGGCGCCCGGGTCGAGGTCGGCCACCCAGACCAGTTCATCGCCCTTCTTCAGGAAGATGGCGCCCGGACCGGGGGTGGAGGGCAGCACGTTGAGCACACCGGGCCGCGGCACGACGATGTCCGTGGTGCGTCCTTGTTCGATGCGTACATCGGGGATGAGCAGCCGGGGCAGCGTGAGGACCTCCAGGTCGTAGACACCTACGCGGTAGCGCTGTTGCGTGCCCATCTCCTGTGCGGTCAGCGTCTGCAGTTCGCCCTGCCGACGCACGATGCATTGCACCACCTGGGCATCGCCCGGGCCGGTGCCCACCTTCAAGGCCAGGGTGCCCATGCCGGCATCCACCGCGATGATGGTGTGCGTACCGGGCCGCACGGTCACGTTCTCGCGCACCGAGGGGGGCACGGTGTGGGCCACCACCTTGTAGGTGTAGATAGGGTCGATGGAGAGGGTGTCGGGCACCCCGCGGTCGTTCATCGTGTGGGCGATGTGCATCCGCACCTGGCCCGTGCGCTGGTCGTACAGGGTGACGGGAACATCCGTTTCCGTGGGCTTGCCGTCCGTGGTCATCAGGCTGATCTGGGCCGTGGTGCTGTTCAGCGCCTGGGTCACCACCACCTTCAGCACATGCTCGAACAGCTCGGGGGTGCTGGCATCGTAGTAGTTGCCCACGCACTGCAGCGAGTACTTGTCGGCTTCGGCCAATCCCACCCCGATCACAAAGGGCTTCAGGGTGATGCCTTTGGCCTGCAACGCCCGGCTCACCGCGCAGGGGTCCTCATCGCAGGCCTCGATCCCATCGGTGATGAGGATGATCACGTTCCGCACCGGCCGGGCGCCCTTGCTGCGGTCCACCTCCGGGAAGTCCTTGGCGGCCTTTTCCAAGGAGCGCGCGATGGGGGTGGTGCCCAGGCAGCGTACGCTGCGCAGGGTGCTGCGCATGCCGGGAATGCTGTTCGGGCTGAAGGGGACCTCCAGCTTGGTGTCATCACAATCCTGCTTGCCGGCCTGGATGGGTGTCTGGTGGCCGTAGAGCCGCAGGGCAAGCTCCAGGTCGGGTTGGTCCTCCAGTTCCTGCAAGGCGTTCAGAAGGAGCTCGCGCGCCGTTTCGATCTTCGGCCGGTTGCCCCAGAAGGCGTTCATACTGTTGCTCGCGTCCATCACGAACAACATGCGGGTGAGCGGTGGCTGGGGGGCTTGCTGGTCGGGTTGTGCCCAGGCCGCCCCGGTCAGGGGGAGCAGGGCCAGCAGGAGCCAGGTGCGCAGCAGGTTCGGCAGGCGTTCCATCGGGTGCGGGGGTGTTCCCGACCGATGAACGGTGAAAAGCGTGCCGATCGCGTGCATCTCCTCAGTAATCGCCCAGCGTCTCCTCCAGCTGCCCCAGTGCTGAGGCCAGTTGCTGGTCGTTCGGGGCGATGCCGTGCCACTCGTGGCTGTTCATCATGAAGTCCACGCCCTGGCCCATCTCGGTGCGCATCAGGATCATCACGGGACGCCCCTGGCCGGTGCGTGTCCGGGCGGCGTCCAAGGTCTTGAGCAGCGCGGCCATGTCGTTGCCGTTGGTCTCCAGCACGTCCCAGCCGAAGGCCTCCCACTTCGCCCGCAGGTCACCCAGGGGTAGCACATCCTCCACATCCCCATCGATCTGACGGCCATTGTAGTCCACCGTGCTGATCAGGTTGTCCACCTTCTTCGCTGCGGCGAACATGGCGGCCTCCCAGATCTGGCCTTCCTGGAGCTCGCCATCGCCATGGAGGCTGTACACCAGGTGGTCGTCCCCGTTGAGCTTCTTGGCCAGCGCAGCCCCGATCGCGACGCTCATGCCCTGCCCCAGGGAACCACTGGCCATACGCACCCCGGGCAATCCCTCGTGGGTGGTGGGGTGTCCTTGCAGGCGGGTGTTCAGTTTGCGGAAGGTGGCCAGTTCCTGGACCGGGAAGTACCCGCTGCGGGCCAGCACGCTGTACCACACCGGGCTTACATGGCCGTTGCTCAGGAAGAAGAGGTCCTGGTCCTTGCCATCCATGTCCCACTTGGCGGGATCGTGGCGCAGCACCTTGAAGTAGAGGGCGGTGAAGAAGTCGGCACAGCCGAGCGAGCCGCCGGGGTGGCCGCTCTGGACGCCATGCACCTGACGAACGATATCGCGCCGCACCTGGCTGGCGATGCGCTGCAGGTCGGTCACGGAGACCTTGTCGGCCGTGGCCGGGATGGGGGACGTGGACATGAATGACAGGATGGCGCTTCAAAGGTAGCCGGGGGCCTCCGGGCGGCTCGGAACGTGTGGAGAACTTTTGAAAAATGGGGCAGGCCGCCACAGGGGTGGACGAGGTGCCGATCGGCCATTGAACCTTTCGTCCCCCGAGAGGCAACGCTGTACCGGGTGGGGCTGTCTATTCATCAGGTCGGTTTTTCCATTGGTTTTGGTCCGACCTCCCTGAACAGGAACAGGGGCCCCAGTGGCCCCTGTTCCGCTGTACGGGCCGATCATGTCCCACCTCGCGGGAATGGCCTAGTTTCGCGGCCCCAACGCGGAACCCATGGGATTGAAATGCGGCATCGTCGGCCTGCCCAATGTGGGCAAGAGCACCTTGTTCAACTGCCTTAGCAACGCCAAGGCGCAGGCGGCGAACTTCCCCTTCTGCACCATCGAGCCCAACGTGGGCACCATCACCGTACCGGATGCCCGCCTGAACAAGCTGGCCGAGCTGGTGAAGCCCCAGCGCATCGTGCCCACCACGGTGGAGATCGTGGACATCGCCGGCCTGGTGAAGGGCGCCAGCAAGGGTGAGGGGCTGGGGAACCAGTTCCTGGGGAACATCCGCGAGTGCGATGCCATCCTGCATGTGCTGCGCTGCTTCGACGATCCCAACGTGGTCCATGTGGATGGCAGCGTTGATCCAGTCCGTGACAAGGAGGTGATCGATATCGAACTGCAACTGAAGGACCTCGAAACGGTGGAGGCCCGCATCAAGAAGGTGGAGAAGCAGGCCCAGATCGGGGAGAAGGAGGCCAAGCGTCGCTTCGACCTGCTCACCCGCATCCGCGAGGCCCTGCTCAAGGGCCAGAGCGCCCGCACCGTGGTCACCGCCAACGACGACCCCGCCTTGGTGAACGAGTTCCAGCTGCTCACCACCAAGCCCGTGCTCTACGTGTGCAATGTGGAGGAGAAGAGCGCCACCACAGGTAACGCTTACGTGGACAAGGTGAAGGCCGCCGTGGCCAGCGAGAACGCCGAGGTCATCTTTGTCACCGCCGCGATCGAGGCTGAGATCGCCAGCCTGGAGACCCCCGAGGAGCGGGAGATGTTCCTGGCCGACATGGGCCTTTCGGAACCCGGCGTGAACAAGCTGATCCGCGCCGCCTATCACCTGCTGAAGCTGCAGACCTACTTCACCGCCGGGGTGCAGGAGGTGCGTGCCTGGACCATCCATCAGGGCGATACCGGGCCGAAGGCTGCCGGGGTGATCCACAGCGACTTTGAGAAGGGCTACATCCGCGCCGAGGTGATGAGCTACGACGACTTCATCCACTACGGCAGCGAGGCCGCCTGCCGCGCCGCAGGCAAGTTGCGCGTGGAGGGGAAGGAGTACATCGTCAAGGACGGCGATGTGATGCACTTCCTCTTCAACGTCTGAACCCCGCCGGGCAAGGATCGGCGGCCCCCGGCGTTCGGAGGACATGCCCTTTGCACCTTCGGGAGCGGCCCGCCAGCTGCTCCTGCTCGCGCTGTTGTTCGCAGATCTCCCGGTGTGGGCCCAAGTGCACGGACGGTTGTCCCTGCTGGGCGGAGCACAGGCCTTGTGGATGCCGGACCCCTTGGGAGTGGGCAATGGTGCGATGACCGGTCGCACGGTGCGCGGGTCGGGATACCTGCTCGGCGCGGCGATCGAGCTCGAAGGGCGATCGCCCTGGATCCTGCGGGTGGAGCTGCATGGCTCCGAGCGCCGTACGGTGATGCAAGTGAACGAATCCTCCATCATTCACGCGGGCACCGACATCGGTCCCACGATCGATGACGGTCTGCGCACCCATCGCCTTCACTCCCTGGTGCTGCCCGTGCTCCTTTCCACCGAGCCGTGGCCGGGTTTC
>CAUJFM010000329.1 GCA_963169595.1 Bacteroidota bacterium
GTCCGTGCTGGGTCCGCTGCTGCTTGTGGCGTGCTCCGATGGGCCCTCCACGGCCACGGAACCACCCGATCCGGCCCCCGTGCAACTGGAGATCGGCCGGCTGGACCGCGACCTGTTCAACGCTCCCGTGGACAGCATGGCGTCGGTCAGTCGCAAGGCCTATGCCACATATGGCGAGTTCTACCGGACCTACATCGAGGACATCCTTCAGGGGGCGCCCATCGACGACCCGCGCCTGACCATGGTGCTGGCCCGCTTCGTGCACGACCCCGATTGGGCGGCGGCCCAGCAGGCCGCTGACAGCGTGCTGGGTGATATGGCTACGCAGCGCGCCCAGTTCGAGGCGGCCTTCGGGCGCCTGAAGGTGCTGTTCCCGGACAGTCTGGTGCCGCGCATCATCGCCTTCAACTCGGGCTACAACTACGGCATCTTTCCCACGGACAGTGTGCTGGGGGTGGGCGTGGAGTGGTTCATCGGTAAGGACCATCGGGTGATCGGCTACCTCGCGCCGGAGGCCTTCCCCCAGTATGTGAAGGACCGCATGGAGCCGGAGATGCTGGTGCCCAGCGCGGTGAAGGGGTGGTTGCTGGTCCACTATGCCCGCGAGGTGAGCGGCGGTGATGTGCTGACGAACCTGGTGGAGGTGGGGAAGGTGATGGCGCTGCTGGATGCGCTGCTGCCGGAGGTGGAGCCCTGGCGCAAGTTCGCGTTCAGCAAGGAGCAGCTGTCCTGGTGCGAGGCCAACGAGACGCAGATCTGGAAGGAGGTGGTGGGCAAGGACCAGCTCTACAGCAAGAAGGCCGCCGACATCGGGCGCCTCTTGAACGATGGTCCCTTCACCAACGGGTTCCCGCGTGAGAGCCCCGGCCACATCGGTGAATGGATCGGCTACCGCATGGTGCGGGCCTACATGGAGGACAACCCCAAGGTGACCTTTGCACAGCTCTTTTCCCTCGACGACCCGCGCCTTGTGCTGAAGAGCTACAAACCCCGCTGATCCGCATCACACGACCATCATGAGAACCTCGGAGATCCGCCTGACCGTGCAATTGGATGAGAACAACGTGCCCGAGCGGATCGGGTGGGAGGCGGAGGATGGGGGCGCGAAGAGCGCCAGCAAGGCCGTGCTGCTTTCGCTGTGGGATGAGCAGGAGAAGAACACCCTGCGGATCGACCTTTGGACGAAGGAGATGACCGTGGAGGAGATGAAGGCCTTCTTCCACCAGAACATCCTCACCATGGCCGACACCTTCGAGCGGGCCACGGGCGAAGGGAAGATGGCCGCGCAGATGCGGGACTTCGCCGCCTACTTCGCCGAGCACATGCTGCCGGAGCTGAAGAAGTGATCGCCGTCCTCAGCGGCCACGGCTGCCCCAGTTACGGTTCACATCACCGATGAACGCGAGCACTTCATCGCGTCCCTTGTAGGTCTCGGAGGAGGTGAGGAACTGCGTGGGCAGCTGCTCCCAGGTCTTCTTCAAGGTGCGCCGGAACTGGGCCACGTTGGCCTGCACCTTCGGTTGGGTCAGCTTGTCGGTCTTGGTGAACACGATCACGAAGGGCAGCCCGTTCTCGCCGAGCCATTGGATCATGTCCAGGTCGCTCTGCTGCGGTTCCAGCCGGCTGTCCACCAGCACGAAGGTGCACTGCAGGTTCTCGCGTTCGCGGAGGTAGGTGTGGATCATCTGCTGCCACACGGCGCGTTCCGCCTTGCTCGCCTTGGCGAACCCATATCCGGGCAGGTCGGCCAGCATCCAGGGCTGGTCACTGTCGATGGTGCCCTGCACGAGGAAGTGCTCCACGTTGCGCGTCCGTCCGGGCGTGTTGCTCACCCGGGCGAGCTTCCCGATGTTGCACAGCATGTTGATCAGCGAGCTCTTGCCCACGTTGCTGCGGCCGATAAAGGCATACTCAGGCAGGGTGGGCTTGGGCCAGTGCTTGGCCTCGCGGCCACTGCCGAGGTGTTCGGCCTTCAGGGAACGCATTCACCCCAGGGTCTTATCCAGCCAGGCCCCCAGGATGGCGTTGAACTGCTCGGGCTGTTCCATCATCGGGGCATGGCCGCACGCGTCGATCCAGTGCAGCTCGCTGTGGGGGATCAAGCTGTGGAACTCCTCCGCCACATGCGGCGGGGTGATGGTGTCCTGCCGTCCCCAGATCAGCAGCACGGGCATGCGCATCTTGGGCAGCTCGCCCGCCATATTGTGGCGGATGGCGCTCTTGGCCAGGGACAGAATGCGGATGAGCTTGGCCTTGTCGTTCACGGTCTCGTAGCACTCCTCCACCAGTTCGTCGGTGACGTGCTTCGGGTCGTGGAAGGTGAGGGCGATCTTCTGACGCAGGTAGGACTTGTCCTCCCGACGGGGGAAGCTGCCCCCGAAGGCGTTCTCGTAAAGGCCGCTGCTCCCGGTAAGGACCAGGCTCCGCACGGTCTCCGGTGAACGGCTGCAGTAGACCAGGGCCACATGGCCCCCGAGGGAGTTGCCGAGCAGGTTCACCTGGGCGAAGCCCTTGTGCCGGATGAACCGTTCCAGGAAGCGCGCCAGGTTGTCCACGTTGGTGGACAGCATGGGCAGGGTATAGAGCGGCAGGATGGGCACCAGCACCCGGTACCGCGGCGTGAAATGATCGAAGAGCGGGCCGAAGTTGCTCAGCGCCCCGAACAGCCCGTGCAACAGGATGATGGGCGGGCCATCGCCTGCTTCCAGATACCGGAACTCCCCTTCTTCCTTCAACTGTCGTTCGTTCCCCATGACGGATCGCGTTCCGACCAAAGGTAGTGGGTGCGGCCCATGCGGAAGTCCGCGCCGGGCGTGCCTTTCCACAGTGACCTGTGGACGCTTTGCCCGGATGGCCCCCGGTGCGGCCTCTGCCCGGCCATCCCTTTGAGCACTTCAGGGGGTGCCCCACTTCAGGGGCGGGCAGGGTGCGGAAGTTGTTCATTTCCCCCACTTTGCCCCACCCCCGGTTTTGCTGGGTTTTCTTAGTGTTTCTCGGGCATGTCGCAACATATGCCTAGCTTGGCCGTTGAAAAATTATCAACAAATAGGACTAAAGTGGGAGTAAGTGGGTGAAAGTGGGGCAATTAGCCTACTTTCGCGTCCATTCCGCGCACACGCTGGCATGCTCAATCTCCTGGGTGAATACGATCTCCGGCTGGACGCCAAAGGGCGGCTGACGCTCCCTGCCGGGCTGCGCAAGCAGCTCGATGGCGAGCTCCAGAAGGGCTTCGTGGTCAACCGGGATGTGTTCAAGCCCTGCCTCGTGCTCTACCCCATGGCCGAATGGGAGCAGACGCAATCCATGATGCGGCGACTCAACCGCTTCGTGGAGAAGAACCTCGAGTTCATCCGGCGCTTCATGAATGGAGCGACCCAGGTCGAGCTCGATCCCAGCGATCGTCTGCTGCTGCCGAAAGCCTTGATGGACTATGCCGGCATCGGCAAGGACATCAAGATGATCGGAATGATGGACCGTGTGGAGATCTGGAGCAAGGAGGGCCATGCCAACATGCAGCGCGAGAAGGTGGACCTCACTGCCCTTGCCGAGGATGTCATGGGCAGCCTAGGCAACGCGGATGCACAGTGAGTATCACGCTCCCGTTCTTTTACAAGCCTGTATCGATGGGTTGAACATCCGTCCCGACGGCGTCTATGTGGACGTGACGTTCGGGGGCGGTGGTCACAGCCGTGCCATCCTGGAGCGACTGGGTCCGAGGGGGCGATTGATCGCCTTCGACCGCGATCGTGATGCGTGGGCCAATGCCCCGCAGGATGAGCGCTTCACCTTGGTCCGTTCCGACTTCCGCTGGCTGAGGAACCACTTGCGTTACCTCCATGCCCTGCCTGTGGATGGCCTGCTGGGCGACCTCGGTGTGAGCAGTCATCAGTTCGACACGGCCGGCCGTGGCTTCAGCTTCCGCTTCGAGGGTCCGCTGGACATGCGCATGGACCGACGTGCACGCCGCACCGCCGCCGAACTGCTGGCCGGGTCCGATGAGCACACGCTGGCCACCCTGCTGCGCACCTATGGTGAAGTGGATGGTGCGCACCGCGTGGCGAAGCAGTTGGTGCGTGCCGGAGCCGAGCGGCGCATCCGCAGCACGACCGACCTGGTCGAGGCGCTGCGTCCGGTGACGCCCCGTGGCCGGGAGAGCAGCTTCCTGGCGCAGGTGTTCCAGGCCTTGCGGATCGCGGTGAACGACGAGCTCGGCTCGCTGGAGTCGCTGCTGAAGCAGAGCGCCGAGGTGATCCGGCCGGGTGGACGCCTGGTGATCATCAGCTACCACAGCCTGGAGGACCGCCTGGTGAAGAACTGGATGCGTGCCGGCGATCTGGGAGGTGAGGAGATCAAGGACCTCTACGGCAACCGGCTGCGGCCGTTCGACCCCTTGAGCAGCAAGGCCATTCAACCCTCCGAACAGGAGGTCATCGACAATCCCCGGGCGCGCAGCGCCCGGTTACGCATAGCCCAACGCACATGAACCGGATGCGTGAACAGAAGCAGGAGCCCGCGAAGAAGCCCGAGAAGGCTTCCGCCCCGGCGCGTCCCGCCCTGCCGATCTCGGTCATCAACCTCCTCAACGGGTCGTGGCTGACCCGCGAGAATGTGCTGGGCAACATGAAGTTCATCCTCTTCTGCGCGGGGATGATGATCCTCTACATCGCCTACGGCTACCATACAGAGCGTACCGTGCGTGAGCTGGACCGCACCGGCGGCGAGCTGAAGGAGCTGCGGTCCGAGTACATCACCATCCGTGCCCGCCTGGAGAAGCTCGAGCAGCAAAGCCAGGTGGCCGCAGGCATCAGTGCGCTGGGTCTGGAGGAGAGCCGCGTACCCCCGGTGAAGATCGAGGTGGATCCCCGCGAATTGGAAACGACCCGGACCCCATGAGCGATCGCACGCAACTGAAGGCCCGGGCCAACATCGTGTACCTGCTGATGGTGCTCTTCGCGCTGGCCATCGCCGTGAAGCTCTTCACCATCCAGCTGGTGGAGGGCGACAAGTGGCGCGCCAAGGCGGAGCACGTGAGCACCGCCTACCGCACCGTGCAGCCCGACCGCGGACATATCTACAGTGAGGACGGCCGGTTGCTGGCCACCAGCGTGCCCGAGTACGACGTGCGTATGGACATGGCCTCCAATGCGCTCACCGATGAGCTGTTCCGCGCCAACATCGATTCGCTGAGCTGGCATCTGGCCAACCTGTTCGGTGACCGCACGGCGGCCGAGTACAAGCGGGACCTCACGGATGCGCGCAAGCGCCGCGACCGCTACTTCCTCGTGAAGCGCAAGGCGGACCATGCCCAGGTCCAGGAGCTGCGCCAGTTCCCGCTATACCGCGAGGGTCGCTACAAGAGCGGGCTTGTCACCGAGAAGCGCACCGTGCGGGTGCGTCCCTTCGGCCGGCTGGCCTCGCGCACCGTGGGCTATGTGCTGCGCGACAGCAGTGCGATCGGGCTCGAGGGAGGCTACGACAATTGGTTGAAGGGGACCACGGGCCGCAGGCTGGAACGCCGGTTGACCGGTGGGGTCTGGATGCCCATGGACGAAGGTGATGGCGTGGACCCGGTTCCCGGATCCGACATCCACACCACCATCGACATCAACCTGCAGGATGTGGCCGATGCCGCCTTGGAGAAGCAGTTGCGACACCATGGTGCCCAGTACGGCACTGTGGTCGTGATGGAGGTGGCCACGGGCTATGTGAAGGCCATCAGCAACCTCACCCGTGTGAACGACAGCGTGTACGTGGAATCGCTGAACCACGCGATCGGCGGTGCCACCGAGCCGGGTTCCACCTTCAAGCTGGCCTCGCTGATGGTGGGTCTCGAGGATGGGCTGATCAAGCCCACCGACACCGTGGACACGCGGCGGGGCCGGGTGCGATACCATGACCGGGAGATGGTCGACTCCCACGAAGGTGGCTATGGCCGCATCACCGTGCAGCGCGCCCTGGAGGTCTCCGCGAACACCGGCATCAGCCTGGCCGTGTACAAGGCCTACCAGAAGGATCCCAAGCGCTTCGTGGAGGGCTTGAAACGCATGGGACTGCACCAGCCCACCGGCGTGATGGTACCCGGTGAGCCGGTGCCCACCCTGCGGGGCCCGGCCGAGAAAGGCTGGAGCGGGGTGAGCCTCCCGTGGATGAGCATCGGTTACGAGGTGGCACTGACACCGCTCCAGGTCCTCACCTTCTACAATGCTGTGGCGAACGATGGCCGCATGCTGCAGCCCCAGTTCGTGAGCCGCATCACGCGCAACGGTCGCACCGTGGAGGAGTTCGGGCCGAAGGTGATGAACGAGCGCATCGCCTCCGAGGCCACGCTCGCCGCCGTGCACGATATGCTGGTGGGCGTGGTGGACAGCGGCACGGCGATCAACCTAAAAGCGGCCCACTTCAAGATCGCGGGCAAGACCGGCACGGCGCAGATCGCGCGGAACGGCAGCTACAAGGAACATGGCATCAGCTATCAGGCTTCGTTCGTCGGCTACTTCCCTGCCGATGCGCCGAAGTACAGCTGCATCGTGGTGGTGAACGGTCCCACCACCAGCGGCTATTACGGCAACGTGGTGGCCGGTCCCATCTTCAAGGAGATCGCGGACAAGATCTACAGCAACCGCCTGGAGCTGCAGCAACCCACGCAGCTGGCGGCGGCCACCGGTCCGCGGACGCCGGTGAGCATGAGCGGTTATGCCGGTGACCTGCGCACGGTGTTCACGGCCCTGCATGTGCCCTATGAGACATCCGCGGAAGGGGAGTGGGTGACCACAGAAGCGGAGGACAGCACGGTGGTATTGAAGCACCGCGTGATCCCTTCCGATGCGCTGGACCTGGTGCCGAACGTGATGGGCATGGGCCTGCGCGACGCCCTGTACATCCTCGAGAACTGCGGTCTCCGCGTACGTGTCCAGGGCAGCGGCATGGTCCGCAGGCAATCGCTCCCGCCCGGCACGCGTGCCCGTCAGGGATCCACCATCCTCA
The DNA here is from genome assembly GCA_963169595.1 of Bacteroidota bacterium. GTDB lineage: Bacteria > Bacteroidota > Bacteroidia > Flavobacteriales_F > PHOS-HE28 > PHOS-HE28. The sequence continues at coordinate 6,985 of CAUJFM010000329.1, forward strand.
TCGAGCTGACATGAAGCTGCTGAAGGACATCCTCTACAAGGTGCGCATCGAGCAGGTGGTGGGCTCGACGAACACGGCCATCGAGAAACTGTGCTTCGACAGCCGCGGGGTGGTGCCGTTCACCGCGTTCGTGGCTACGCGCGGCACGCAGGTCGATGGCCATGCCTTCATCGGCAAGGCGATCGCGGCCGGTGCGAGCGCGGTGGTCTGCGAGGAGCTGCCGGAGGAGATCAAGGAGGGCGTGACCTATGTGCGCGTGGCCTCCTCCACCGAGGCGCTCGGCATCATGGCCGCCAACTTCCACGACCAGCCCTCGCGCAAGCTCAAGCTGGTGGGCATCACCGGCACCAATGGCAAGACGAGCACCGCCACGCTGCTCTACCGCCTGTTCCGTTCGCTCGGCTACAAGTGCGGCCTCATCAGCACCGTGGAGGTGCGCATCGGGCAGCGCACCATCGAGAGCACGCACACCACGCCCGATGCCGTACGCCTGAACGAGCTGATGGCGACCATGCTCGCCGAACGGGTGACGCACTGCTTCATGGAGGTGAGCTCACACAGCGTGGTGCAGGAGCGCATCGCCGGCCTGCACTTCACGGGCGGCGTCTTCACCAACATCACCCACGACCACCTCGACTACCACGGCACCTTCGCCGAGTACATCAAGGCCAAGAAGCGCTTCTTCGACCAGCTCCCCGCCGGCGCCTTTGCACTGGTGAACGCCGATGATGCGAACAGCGCGGTGATGCTGCAGAACACCAAGGCGCTGAAACGCAGCTATGCCGTGCGCAACATGGCGGACTACCACGCGCGCATCGTGGAGAACCAGCTCACCGGCCTGCACCTCAACATCGACGGCAACGACCTCTATGCCCGGTTGGTGGGGGAGTTCAACGCCAGCAACCTGCTTGCCGTCTACGCCACGGCGGTGCTGCTGGGCGAGGCCCCGATGAACGTGCTCACGGCGCTCAGCGACCTCGAGCCGCCACGTGGACGCTTCCAGGTGGTGCGCAGCACCGGTGGTGTCATCGGCATCGTGGACTATGCGCATACGCCCGATGCCCTGAAGAACGTGCTGGAGACCATCGATGCGGTCTGCGGTGGCCACGAGCAGGTGATCACCGTGGTAGGCTGTGGCGGCGATCGCGACAAGGCCAAGCGGCCCGTGATGGCACGCATCGCCGCGGCGCTGAGCGGACAGGTGGTGCTTACCAGTGACAACCCGCGCAGCGAGGACCCGATGGCGATCCTGGCGGAGATGCGCGGCGGCATCGCCCAGGGCGACCAGGCCCGTGTGTGGGTGAACGTCGATCGCCGAGAGGCCATCCGCCAGGCCGTGGGCATGGCGCGCCCGGGCGATGTGGTGCTGCTGGCCGGCAAGGGCCATGAGACCTACCAGGAGATCAAGGGGGTGAAGCACCCCTTCGACGATGTGGCCGTGCTGAAGGAAACCCTTGAACTGCTGCACAAGTAATGCTGTACCACCTCTTCGATAGCATCGGTGCGGGCATCCCCGGGGCGGGTGTGTTCAACTACATCTCCTTCCGCGCGGCCATGGCCGTGTTCGTCTCCCTGCTCATCTCGTTGTGGTGGGGCCAGGGGATCATCAACCTGCTACGTCGTCTGCAGGTGGGTGAGACGGTGCGCGATCTCGGACTTGACGGTCAGTTGCAGAAGCAGGGCACGCCCACCATGGGCGGCCTCATCATCCTCTCGGCCACCATCATCCCCACGCTGCTCTTCGCCAAGCTCGACAACATCTACATCGTGCTGCTGCTGGTGAGCACCGTGTGGCTCGGCCTCATCGGCTTCCTGGACGACTACATCAAGGTGTTCAAGAAGGATAAGCGCGGCCTGGCCGGGAAGTTCAAGGTGGTCGGTCAGGTGGGCGTGGGCATCATCATCGGGGCCACGGTCTACTTCCATCCCGAGATCCGCACCCGTGTGGAGGTGCCGGAGGTGCTGGCGCAGCAGCTCGATCCGCAGGAGATCCACACGATCACCGAGGAGGATGGCACGGTGCATTACATGCTGAACCGGAAGTCGCCGAACACCACGATCCCTTTTGTGAAGGACAACGAGTTCAACTACTCCTCCATCCTGGGCAAGCTCTTCGGCAGCGAGGCGCGCAGCTACACGTGGATCGTCTACATCCTCGTCGTCATCTTCATCATCACTGCGGTCAGTAACGGTGCGAACATCACCGACGGGGTGGATGGACTGGCCACTGGCACCTCGGCGATCATCGTGCTCACGCTCGGCATCCTGGCCTATGTGAGCGGCAACATCGTCTTCGCCCAGTACCTGGACATCATGTACATCCCCGGCTCGGGTGAGCTGGCGGTGTTCATCGGTGCGCTGCTCGGTGCGTGCATCGGCTTCCTCTGGTACAATGCCTATCCGGCGCAGGTGTTCATGGGCGACACCGGGAGCCTGGCGCTCGGCGGCATCATCGCCACCCTGGCCATCCTGGTGCGCAAGGAGCTGCTGATCCCCGTGCTCTGCGGCATCTTCCTCGTGGAGAACCTGAGCGTGGTGATGCAGGTCTCCTGGTTCAAGTACACCAAGCGGAAGTACGGTGAAGGGCGCCGGATCTTCCTCATGTCGCCGCTGCACCACCACTTCCAGAAGAAGGGCATCCACGAGAGCAAGATCGTGTCGCGCTTCTGGATCGTCGGGATCATGCTGGCCGTGCTGTCCATCGTAACCCTCAAGCTGCGATGAACAGGGTGGTGATACTCGGTGCTCAGGAGAGCGGTGTGGGCGCGGCGCGGCTGGCACAACAGCGTGGACACGATGTCTTCGTGAGCGATGCCGGTGCCATCAAGCCGAAGTACCGCGATGAACTGGTGCGCCTGGGCATCGCCTTCGAGGAGGGCGGCCACACCGCCGAGCGTGTGCTTGGTGCGGACGAGGTGGTGAAGAGCCCGGGCATCCCGGATACCGCCACCCTGGTGGTGGCCGCCACGCAGCGGGGCATACCCGTGATCAGCGAGATCGAGTTCGCCTACCGCTACTGCAAGGGCCGCATCGTGGGCATCACCGGCAGCAACGGCAAGACCACGACCACCCTGCTCACCCATCACATCCTGCAGAAGGGCGGGCTGGACGTGGCCGTGGGCGGCAATGTGGGCACCAGCTTCGCTGGCCTCGTGGCCGATGGCGACCGCGCCTGGTACGTACTTGAGCTGAGCAGCTTCCAGCTCGATGGCATCCGCGAGTTCCGCCCGCACATCGCCATGCTGCTGAACATCACGCCCGACCACCTCGACCGGTACCAGTACCGGATGGAGAACTATGTGGCGAGCAAGTTCCGCATCGCGCTCAATCAGCGTCCGGAGGATCACTTCATCCATTGCGCCGATGATCCCGAGACCGCCGCATGGCTGCGCACCCATGCCGTGAAGGCCCGATCATGGCCCTTCTCCATCCAGCATCCCGTGGCGCAAGGCGCCTGCCTCGACAACGACCGTATCCACATCACCACCGACCAAACCACCTTCGACATGTCCATCCATGAACTCGCCCTCCAAGGCCGGCACAACGTGTACAATTCCATGGCCGCCGGGATCGCCGCACGCGTGCTGGAACTCAGGAACGACGTGGTCCGTGAGAGCCTGAGCGATTTCCAGAACGTGGAGCACCGGCTGGAACGGGTGGCCACCGTGCACGGCATCGAGTTCATCAACGACTCGAAGGCGACCAACGTGAACTCCGCCTGGTACGCACTGGAGAGCATGGACCGTCCGGTGATCTGGGTGGCCGGTGGTGTGGACAAAGGCAACGATTACGCCAGCCTGCGCGAGCTGGTGAAGACGAAGGTGAAGGCCATCGTTTGCCTGGGCAAGGACAACGTGAAGCTCCACAAGGCCTTTGGTGATCTGGTGGCCAACATGGTGGATACGGAGAGCGCCGAGAAGGCCGTACAGGCCGCCTACGGGATGGCCGAGGCCGGTGATGCGGTGCTGCTGAGCCCTGCGTGCGCCAGCTTCGACCTGTTCGAGAACTACGAGGAGCGCGGGCGCCGCTTCAAGGCCGCGGTGAAGGCCCTCTAACCACAGCAGGCCATGGAAAAGCACAAGCCAACGACCGACCAGCGGACCAGCGCAGCGAGCGATCTGGTGCAGGCCCGCAACCAGGGGCTGCAAGGGATGCGTGCGCCCCACCGGCTGGAGCATGTCGCCACGGTGGAGGAGGTCTTCTACATCAACGACAGTGCGGCCACCTTCCTCGATGCAGCGCTCGCATCGCTTTCCACGATGGAGCGGCGCACCGTGTGGATCATGGGCTGCTGGAGCGATGACATGAGCGAGGGGCATGTGCAGGACCTGATGCGCGAACGGGTCACTGCGGTGGTCCTGTTCGGTCATGAGGGGGATGCGCCATCGCTTCAGGGTGCCACCATCTACCTGGCCGACAATGTGCGGATGGCGGTCTTCCTGGCCCGCGAGCTGGCCCGCGCCGGTGAGGCCGTGCTCTTCAGTCCCGCCTGTCCGAGCGGCAACGGGTTCGCCAACTACGAGGAACGCGGAGCCGAGTTCAAACGCACGGTGAAGGAGCTCTGATCGACAGTGATGAACACGATCCTCCATAAGCTGAAAGGCGATCGCGTGATCTGGATGACGGCCCTGTTCCTGGGGCTGATCAGCCTGCTCGCGGTATACAGCTCCATCAGCTCGCTCGCCTTCAAGCGCGAGGGAGGAAGCACCTTGCATTTCCTCGCGAAGCACGGGATGATGCTCGCGGGTGGCGGTGTGATCATGTTCTACGCCTCGCGCGTCCGCTACACGCTGTACTCGAAACTGTCCCAGATCGCCATCCCGATCACCGGGGGTCTGCTGCTGCTCACTCTCCTGCTGGGTTCCAACATCAACGATGCGAGCCGCTGGATCACGATCCCGATCATCAACCAGAGCTTCCAGACGAGCGACCTGGCCAAGGTGGTGCTCGTGGTCTATCTGGCCCGCGTGCTTGGCAAGCAGCAGGGCCAGGAGTGGACCTTCCGCGATGTGCTGGTGAAGTTGATGCTTCCGGTGGGCGCCATCTGTGGGCTCATCCTTCCCGCCAACTTCTCCACGGCTGCACTGCTCTTCCTGGTGTGCCTCATCATCATGTTCATCGGACAGGTGCCCATGCGGCACATGGTGATGCTGATGGGTGCGGCGGTGCTCGCCTTCAGCCTGCTGCTGCTGATCGCCAAGAGCCAGCCCGGCCTGCTTCCCCGCCTGGACACCTGGATCACACGCATCGAGAGCTTTGGTGCGCAGGACAGCGATGCCAACTACCAGGTGGAGCACGCCAAGATCGCCATCGCCTCCGGTGGGCTCATGCCCAACGGCCCGGGCAGCGGTGCATCACGCAACTGGCTCCCGCATCCCTACTCGGACATGATTTACGCCTTCATCATCGAGGAGTATGGCAGTATTCTCGGTGGTCTTGGCTTGTTGTTGCTGTACCTCATCCTGCTGCTCCGTTCAGTGCGCATTGCCGGACAGTGTGAGAAGCCCTTTGGCGCGCTGGTCGCGATCGGCCTCAGCCTCATGCTCGTGCTCCAGGCCATGATCAACATGGCCGTCGCCGTCAACCTGGTGCCCGTCACCGGACAGCCGCTGCCCCTGGTGAGCATGGGCGGCACCTCGGTCTGGTTCACCTGCCTCGCCATCGGCATCGTGCTCAGCGTGAGCCGCAGCCTGGAAGAACCCTCAACCTCCTCAACCGATGTCAAACGCCCCCGCACCGCGGTCGCTTAGGGTGATGATCTCCGGTGGAGGCACCGGAGGCCACATCTTCCCGGCCATCGCCATCGCCAACGCGGTGCGCGAGCGGGAGGCTACGGCCGAGTTCCTCTTCGTTGGCGCCGAGGGCAAGATGGAGATGGACAAGGTGCCTGCGGCCGGTTACCGGATCGTGGGGCTCCCTATCCGCGGCTTCCAACGCGGCTCCATCGTGAAGAACCTCGCGCTGCCCTGGCGTCTGCTCCGCAGCATGCTGAAGGCGCGCGCCCTGGTGCGTGAGTTCAAGCCGCATGTGGCGGTGGGTGTGGGTGGCTATGCCAGCGGACCACTGCTGGCCGCTGCACAGCGCATGGGCGTGCCCACCATCATCCAGGAGCAGAACAGCTATCCCGGCCGCACCAACATGCACCTGGCGCAGCGCGCACATCGCATCTGCGTGGCCTATGCAGGTATGGAGCGCTTCTTCCCGAAGGACAAGATCCTGCTCACGGGCAATCCGGTGCGGAGCGAGGTGGTGCGCCTCGCCGGCAAGCGTCCCCGCAGCATGGAACACTTCGGCCTCGCCGAGGGCCGTCCGGTGCTCTTCATCACCGGTGGAAGCCTTGGTGCACGGGGCATCAACCGGGGCGTGGAGGCCGCGCTGCCGATGTGGAAGGAGGCCGGCATCCAGGTGATCTGGCAGACCGGCACGCCCTATCTGAAGCAGGCGCAGGAAGCCGTGGAACGCCTTGGATACGACGGATGCAAGGTCCATGAGTTCGTGAACAAGATGGACCTGGCCTATGCCGTGGCCGACCTGGTGGTGGCGCGCGCGGGTGCGATCAGTGTGAGCGAGCTGTGCCTGGTGCAGAAGCCCGCGATCCTGGTGCCCCTGCCCACGGCGGCCGAGGATCATCAGACACACAACGCCCGGGCCTTGACCGACCGTGGCGCCGCGGTGCTGCTGCGCGATGCGGACACCGTGGAGAAGCTGGGCGGACTGGTCACCGGCATGATCCGGGATGAGGAGGCATTGGCACGCCTGCGACTGGCCATCGCGGGAATGGGAACACCACAAGCGGCGGAGGCCATCGCTGCGGAGGTCATCCGGGCAGCAAGACCATGAGCACCTTGAACGGACATCGGTTCTACTTCATCGGCATCGGCGGCATCGGCATGAGCGGCCTGGCCCGCTACTTCCGCCGTCGTGGTGCCGAAGTGGCCGGCTATGACCGCACCCCCAGTGAGCTGACGAACCAGCTGCAGAGCGAGGGCATCGAGGTGCAGTTCAGCGAAAGCGCGGCCCTGATCCCCGAAGGATTCCGCCATGCTGCGGAAGGCGACGTGATGGTGGTGCGCACACCGGCCGTGCCCGCCAGCAGCCCGCTGCTCCGGTATTGGGAGGAGCGCGGTGCGCGCATCCTCAAGCGTGCCGAGGTGCTTGGCCTCGTGACCCAGGACCGCAGGACCATCGCGGTGGCCGGCACGCATGGCAAGACCACGGTGAGCACCATGCTGGCCCATCTCCTGGCCGTGGGTGGTGTGAAGTGCAATGCCTTCCTCGGCGGCATCGCGGCTAATTACGGGACCAATGTGCTGCTGAACGATGAGGCGGTGGTGAACGTGGTGGAGGCCGACGAGTACGACCGCAGCTTCCTTCGTCTCCATCCGAGCGAGGCCATCATCACGGCCATGGACCCGGACCACCTGGACATCTACGGGACCCCCGAGGCCATGTACGCGGCCTACACCGAGTTCGCGGCCCTGAGCACGGGTATGCTGCTCGTGCATGAGCGTGTGGCCGCCCACTTTGCCGACCATCCGGGCAGGGTCACCTATGCGTTGGACCGCACCACGGAGCCGTGCGCGATGAACGTGCGGGTGGTGGATGGCGCCTACCGCTTCGACCTGGTGGCCGGTGGTCATCACCTGAAGGACCTGCGTCTGGGCATGCCCGGTCGGCATAATGTGGAGAATGCCATCGCGGCATCCACCCTGGCGCTGCGGCTCGGGGTCACGCCTGAACGCCTCGCCGAAGGCCTCTCCACCTTCCGCGGTGTGGCCCGTCGTTTCGAAGTGCGCGTGCGCGGCCCGAAGGCGGTCTACATCGACGATTATGCGCATCACCCCAAGGAGCTCGATGCCTGCATTGGAAGTGCACGTGAGCTGTATCCGGGACGGCGTCTGACGGGCATCTTCCAACCGCACCTGTTCACCCGCACACGCGACCTGGTGGATGGTTTCGCACAGAGCCTGGCAGCGCTCGATGAGCTGATCCTCCTGGAGATCTATCCGGCGCGCGAGGAGCCCATCCCTGGCATCACCTCCCAATGGCTGCTCGATCGGGTGCCGATGGAACGCAAGCGCCTTGTCGGCAGGGACCAACTGGTGCAGGTGCTCGGTGAGGGCGACATCGATGTGCTCCTCACCATGGGTGCGGGCGACATCGATCGGCTGGTCCCGGCCATTGAACGGCACATGAACGAACGCAACAGGCCATGAACCGCTTCAAACGACTTCTGCGTCCCCTGCTGATCGTGCTCGGCGTGCTGTGCGCCGTGGTGATCCTCGGCTTCGTGGAGCGCAGCAGCGAGCATGAGCCCATCACCGACCTGCGAGTGCTGGTGGATGGCGCGGCGGGCATGCACTTCATTGATGAGGAGGCGGTGCGCCGCGAGGTGCTTGACCAGGGTGTGGCCGTGATGGGCGCACCGATGGGCGAAGTGGACATGCCGCGGATCGAGGACGCCTTGCGCAACATTCCGTGCGTGGCTGAAGCGGAGGCGTACCGCACCCTGGATGGTGTGCTGCATGTAAAGGTCCGGCAGCGCGAACCCATCGTCCGTGTGCTCAACAGAGATGGCAGTAGCTTCTACATCGACAAGGACGGTTGGACCATGCCCACCGACCCCGACTACACCGCCCGCGTGCTGGTGGTGACCGGTGCCTTGAACGAGCCGGGAGCGCGTGACGGTGTGTACGCGGTCCATGCCAATGACAGCCTGCGCGCAGTACAGCTCTCGGACGACATCCACCGGCTTGCCCTGTTCATCGGCAGCGACCCCCTCTGGGCCGCGCTCATCGACCAGGTCGTTGTCACGCGTGATGGCGAGTTCGAGCTCATCCCGCGTGTCGGCGGCCACCGCGTGCTCATCGGTGATGGGCGCGACCTCCAGCAACGTTTCGCCAAGTTGAAGCTCTTCTACGAGAAAGGCATCCCCCTCGCCGATTGGCGTCGCTACGACAGGCTGGACCTGCGCTACGCGGACCAGATCGTGTGCACCAAACGAACAACCCCCTAACACTCCACACAGACCATGGACCACAACCAAGACATCGTCGCGGGCCTCGACATAGGCACGACGAAGATCGCCTGCATCGTAGGGCGCAAGAACGAGCAGGGGAAGATCGAGATCCTCGGCATGGGCAAGTCCCGCAGCGACGGTGTCAGCCGCGGCGTCGTGTCCAACATCCAGCGCACCGTCGAAAGCATCATGGCCGCAGTGAAGATGGCCGAGGACAATGCCGGTGTGGACATCCGCCAGGTGAACGTCGGCATCGCCGGACAACACATCCGCAGCATGCAGCACCGCGGCATGAAGATGCGCGAGAGCCTCGAGGAGGAGATCACCCAGCGCGACATCGACCAGCTGATCGAGGAGACCAACCGCCTGGTGATGCCTCCGGGGGAGGAGATCATCCATGTGCTGCCGCAGGACTACATCGTGGACACCGAACAGGGCATCCGCGACCCGATCGGCATGAGCGGCATCCGCCTCGAGGCCAACTTTCACATCATCAGCGGACAGGTCACCGCCGCGCGTAACATCAACAAGTGCGTGCATCGCGCAGGCCTGGAGGTGACCGAGCTGGTGCTGGAGCCGCTGGCCAGTGCGGACGCCGTGCTCAGCGCCGAGGAGAAGGAGGCTGGTGTGGTGCTCGTGGACATTGGTGGTGGCACCACGGACATCGCCATCTTCTTCGACAACATCATCCGTCACACCGCGGTCATCCCCTTTGGTGGCAATGTGGTCACGGAGGACATCCGCCAGGGCTGCGGCATCATGCGTGAGCAGGCCGAGCAGCTCAAGACGAAGTTCGGCAGTGCGCTGGCCTCGGAGAACAAGGAGAACGAGGTGGTGTGCATCCCTGGACTGCGCGGCCGCGACCCGAAGGAGATCAGCCTGCGCACGCTCGCCGAGATCATCCAGAGCCGCATGGAGGAGATCCTCGAGCACGTGTACTTCGAGATCAAGAACTCCGGCATGGAGAAGCAGCTCATCGCCGGCATCGTGCTTACCGGTGGCGGCGCACAGCTGAAGCACCTCAAGCACCTCGTGGAACTGATGACCGGCATGAACACCCGCATCGGCTACCCGAACGAGCACATCGCGAAGAGCGCGGTGGAGGACGTCACGAGCCCGCTGCACGCCACGGGTGTCGGTCTGGTGATGAAGGGCTTCGACCACCTGGAGCGCCTGCGTGGCAAGATGGTGGACACGCGTGCCCCCCGCCCCGCCAAGGTGCCCGTGCGCGAGCACTCGAAGGGTCTGTTGAAAGGCCTGTTCGAGCGCATCGCCACCACCACGGACAACATCTTCAACGAGGACGATAACTGAGCCCCACAGGCCCACTTTCAGACATTCCCAAAACCCCCACAGTCATGAGATTCGAACTTCCCCAGGAGCTCGCATCGATCATCAAGGTGATCGGTGTCGGCGGTGGTGGCGGCAATGCCGTCAACCACATGTACCAGCAAGGCATCAATGGTGTCGACTTCATCATCTGCAACACCGACCGCCAGGCGCTCGATGTGAGCCCGGTGCCGGTGAAACTGCAGCTGGGTGTGGCCCTCACCGAAGGGCTGGGCGCCGGCTCCGTACCCGACCGCGGCAAGAGCGCCGTGCAGGAGAACCTGGATGAGGTCCGCTCCCTGCTCAGCACCCGCACCAAGATGGTCTTCATCACCGCCGGCATGGGTGGTGGAACGGGCACCGGTGCCGCTCCGGTGATCGCCTCCATCGCCCGCGAGATGGGCATCCTCACCGTGGGCATCGTCACCAGCCCCTTCCAGTGGGAAGGCCGCAAGCGCAAGCAGCAGGCCCTGGCGGGCATCGAGGAGATGCGTCAGGCCGTGGACACGCTCGTGGTGATCAACAACGATCGCCTGCGCGACCTTTTCGGGAACCTGTCCCTCGACAACGCGTTCGAGCATGCGGACAACGTCCTCACCACCGCCGCCAAGGGCATCGTGGACATCATCTACAAGCCCGGCAAGGTGAACGTGGACTTCGAGGACGTGAAGACCGTGATGAGCGACAGCGGTGTCGCGATCATGGGCATGGCCGAGGCCGAAGGTGAGGACCGCGCCCTGCGCGCCGCCCACGAGGCCCTGTCCTCCCCACTGCTGAACGACAACGACATCAGCGGCGCCAAGTTCGTCCTGCTCAACGTGACACATGGCACGCGCGCCCTGTCCATGGATGAGATGTCGGAGATCACCGACCACATCCAGGATGCGGCCGGCAGCACCGCCGATGTGATCTGGGGTTACGGCCGTGATGAGTCCCTGGGCGATCGCATCCGCATCACCGTCATCGCCACCGGGTTCCAGTCCACCGGGCTCGAGGCCGTGGGTGCTGCGCCGCGCAACGAGCGGGTCATCATCCCGCTGGATGCCGACCGTCCCACGATGATCACGCAGCCGATCGTGAACCCGGTGCAGGTGAGCGCCCCGGCCGCTCCGGTACCGCCGCCCGCCGTTCCGGCCTTTGAGGAGCCCTACCTGAAGCAGGTGGAGGTGAAGCCCGAACCCGTGGCCCAGGCCCCGGCGGCGCCCCAGGCCGTGATCCCCCTGGATTTCGACCTGCCCGCTCCCCGCGTGGTGGAGCCCGCGCCCGCTCCGGTCAAGGAGGAGAAGGTCACCTTCAACCTCTACGATGAGACGCCGGCTGCTGCTGTGCCGACGCGCCCCGAAGTGACCGAGGCCCGCCTCACCCAGAGCGAGCACCAGGCCCGCGTGGAGGAGCGCCTCGCCCGCATGCGCGAGGTGAGCCAGAAGCTGCGCACGCCGAACGGGCTCAATGACATGGAGCGTGAGCCCGCGTACAAGCGCAAGAACATCCAGATCACCGACATGCAGCACAGCACGGATTCGACCGTGAGCCGTTACACGCTGAGCGAGGAGACCGATGAGAACGGTGAGCGCCGCGTGGAGCTGAAGCGCAACAACCCGTACCTGCACGACAACGTGGATTGATCGGTCCCGCCCACACGACAACCGCACGCCATGGAACTCCAACAGCGCATCGATGCCGACATCAAGGCCGCCATGCTGGCCCGTGACAAGGACCGCCTGAACGCGTTGCGCGCGATCAAGAGCGCCATCCTCCTCGAGCTGACCAAGGAAGGTGGAGGCGCTACGCTGGATGAGGCCGTGGGCCTGCGCATCCTGCAGAAGCTGCACAAGCAGCGGCAGGAGAGCGCCGCGATCTATCACCAGCAGGGACGCGCCGACCTGGCCACCGAGGAGGAGGCCCAGGCCGCGGTGATCGAGGCCTACCTGCCCAAGCGCATGGACACCGCCGCACTGGAGGAGGCCATCGTGGCCCTGATCGGTGAACTCGGTGTGAGCGACATGAAGGGCATGGGCCGTGTCATGGGCGAGGCCAACAAACGGTTCGCCGGACAGGCGGACGGAGCACAGGTCGCGGCACTCGTGAAGAAGCTGCTCAGTGGGGGCTGAGCCGCGTAGCGAACGCGACAGATGGAAGGCGCGGCCGAAAGGGCGCGCCTTCTGCGTTCAGGGCCTCACCGGTCGATCACCAGCTTGAAGCCCACGCCGTGCACGTTCACGATCTGCACCTTGGGGTCGAGCTTCAGGTACTTCCGCAGCCGGCTGATGAACACGTCCAGACTGCGGCCCAGGAAGTAGGTGTCATCGCCCCACACCATGTTCAGCACCAGTTCGCGGGGCAGCACCTGGTCGGCATGCAGGCACAACAGGCGCAGCACTTCGGCCTCCTTCTTCGTGAGCTTGCGCTCCTCCGTGGGGTGGCTCAGCATCAGGTTTCGGTGGTCGAAGGTGTAGTCGCCCACCTCGAAGCGGTCGCGTTCGCGGGCATCCTCCTCCCTTCCCTGTGTGCGCCGCAGGATGGCCTCGATGCGCAGGATGAGCTCCTCGTGGCTGAAGGGCTTGGTGAGGTAATCGTCGCCACCGGCCTTGAAGCCGGCGATGCGGTCTTCGGTCTGGCTCTTGGCCGTGAGGAACACGATGGGCACCTGTGCGTTCACCAGCCGGATGTCCTCCGCCAGGCTGAAGCCGTCCTTCTGCGGCAGCATCACGTCCAGCACGCACAGGTCGTACGGCTGTTCGTTGAACTTGCGGAGACCCTCCTTGCCATCACGGCACAGATGCACCGTGTAGCCACGCCGTTTGAGGGCGTCCTGGATCACGAAGCCGAGGTTGAGGTCGTCCTCCACCAACAGGATGTTCGCCTTGCGTTCGCTCATGGGTCCGTTGTGGTGTTCGGTCAGTGGGCCAAGGGCAATGAAAGGGTGAAGGTGCTCCCTTGGCCCGGTTCGCTCTGCACAGCGATGCCGCCCTTGTGTGCATGGGCGATCTGCTGCACGTAATGCAGGCCAAGGCCGAAACCCTTCACGTTGTGCACGTTGCCGGTGTGCACCCGGTAGAATCGCTCAAAGATGTGCTTGATGTCCTCCTTGCGGATGCCGATGCCCTGGTCCTTCACCATCAGCAGGAACTCCCCGCCCCGGCTCAGCGTGCGCAGTTCGATCGTGGAGTCATCGTGGCCGTACTTCAAGGCGTTGTCGAGCAGGTTCGTCACCACGTTGGTCAGGTGCATGCGGTCGCCGGTCACCGTGCAGGCAGCGGCCTCCAATGCCAACACCAGCTTCACGCGCCGTTCGGCCAAAGGCAGCGCGAAGTGGTCGGCCACCTCGCGGGACACCTGGTGCATGTCCACCGGTTCATGCTTCAGGGCGAGCTCGTCCTTGTCGAGCGTGGCGAGCTGGAGCACACGTTCCACCTGGTTCCTGAGGCGCTCGTTCTCCGTGCGGATGATGCGTGCGTAGGCCTGCAGGCGCTCGGGCTCCTGTACGATCCCCGGGTCGCTGAGGACCTCGCTGCTCAGAGCGATGGTGCTGATCGGGGTCTTCAGCTCGTGGGTCATGTTGCCGATGAAGTCGTTCTTCATCTCGCTGAGCTTCTTCTGCTTCAGGATCACCCATACGCTGTAGGCGAAGAAGGAGAACACGATCAGGGTGACCACGGCCGGGAAGATCCAGGTCCATCCGCCGAGCTGTTCCTCCTCCCACAGGCTGCTGCTGCGCTGCGGGAAATAGACCCCGAAGTAGTGACCGTCCTTGTCCAGGGTGAGCAGCGTCGAGTGCCGGATGGTATCGGTCTTCAGGGTGTCGAACGACACGTAGTTCCCGTAGACCACGCTGTCCGTGAAGCAGTCGTAGATGCCGTACTCGAAGTCCTCCTGGATGTTGCGCCGGCTGAACTCCTTGCGCAGGAGCGACTCCAGCAGGTAGGGGTGAAGCGTGTCGTTGATGGTGACCACGAAGTAGTTGGGCCGCTCCTGCTTCACCGCATCATACAGGTCGCTGGGGTCCTTGGTGATGGAGAGGATCTGCTCGGTCACATCGGTGAGCGCGATGATCACCCGGTCGTTGAACTGCTTCTCCAGCTGTTGGGCCCGCTCCCGGTTCAGGGCGACCTGCTCGCTGCGGTAGTGGGAGGCCTGTCGCAACCAGAGCAGCTGGATGACGACCACGCCGATCACGCTCAGCGTGGCCAGCAGCATCAGCGTCCCGATCGCCTTGCGTCCCATGGTACGAATGCAATTTTACGCCGGTCCGGTGCGTGGGCCGGTATCCATTAACAAGGCTTTTACTTTCGTCGCGCCCAACATGAGCCCACTCGCGTTCCGTCTTTCCCTGCTGGCCATCGTGGTGGTGGTCGCGTTCGGGGCCGTGCTCGATGTCATGGAGGTGGATGCGGCGCAGTATGCCGCCATGTCCGCCGATCTGCTCCGGCAGGACAATTGGCTCACCTTCTACCATCGCGGCGAGGATTACCTGGACAAACCCCCGCTCTTGTTCTGGTTGTCAGCGCTGTCGTTCAAGGTGTTCGGGGTCCATAACTGGAGCTACAAGCTGCCCAGCATCCTGTTCGCCTTCCTGGGCTTGTTCAGCACCTACCGCTTCACGCGGATGTTCCATGGTGTGGACGTGGCGCGGAGGGCCGTGCTCATGCTGGGGAGCAGTGCGGCGTTCCTGCTCATGACCAACGATATCCGCTGCGACACCATCCTCACCGGTTCGGTCATCACCGCGATCTGGGCGGGTGCCGCATGGCTGGTGGAACGACGGTGGTGGCAGTTGGTCGTGCTGGCGGCGGCGGTCGCGTCCGGCATGTTGGTGAAAGGACCGATGGGTGCCGTGGCCCCCGTGCTCGCCTTGGGCGGTCATGTGGCGCTCACCCGCCAGTGGAGCGTGCTTCGGGACCCGCGTTGGCTGGTCGTTCTCCCGCTGGTGGCCCTGGCGCTGGTGCCCATGTGCATCGGGCTCTACGAGCAGTTCGGCATGCATGGGCTGCGCTTCTACTTCTGGGAGCAGAGCTTCGGCCGCATCACCGGGGAGAACCGTTGGAAGGATGATTCTTCGGTGCTGTATTTCACCCACGAGGTGGTGTGGCAGTTGTTGCCGTGGACCCTCTTCGTCCTCCTGGGTGTCTGGAGCGCCTTGAAGGCCATCATCCGTGGCCAGCGGCTGCCGGAGTACATCTCCATCTCGGGTGCGATGCTTGTGCTCATCGCCTTGTCGCTTTCGCAGTTCAAGCTGCCCCACTACCTGTATGTCATCGTTCCCTTGTTCGCGGTCCTCGGTGCGTGCGCCTGGTCCGATGCTCCACCGCGCTGGCTGCGTTACGCCCATGTGGGCGTCGTGGTACTGCTCATCATGGCCGCTTTCTGGTTGGACCGCTGGGCCTTTCCCGGCGATGATCGCTGGTGGGCCATCGGGCTTGTGTTCCTGCCTGCCGCGGTCGCACTGTTCCATGTTGTTCGCAGATCCAGGGTGCCCCTCTTCCAGGCCAGCTTCGTGGGGATGATCGGCGTCGGACTGGTGATGAATGCGGGTATCTATCCATCCATCCTGGCCTACCAGGCGAATGCGCAGGCCGGCAAATGGGCCGCGGCGAGGGAGCTCACGCCCGGTCGTTTCATCAGCGTAGGGGTGGGCGGTACGGCCCTCGATCATTACGCCGGAGGGACCGTCCCCTACATGCACGATGCCAGCGGACTCGAAGGGCCGCCATCACCCGGTGCGGTCATCTACACGGATGAGCAGGGACGGAGCAGCGTCCAGAACCGTGGATACCAACCGGTACGGGTGGTCGAACTGGTGAACTACCCGGTGCAGTTGCTCGGGCTGGAGTTCCTGGATCCCCGACAGCGCGAGCGCACATTGCAGAAGCGGTTCCTGCTGGAGTTCTGACCCTGGTGAACCTTTTTTAACCAGGTGCTGTTATCTTTTCGTTCCGTCCATTCCGATGGGCTGAACGGAACGACCAGAAACCCAACCCCCTACATCCATGCAACGAACTGTACTTGCCCCCAACACATGGGCCCGGGCCGTGAGGATGCTCTCTTTCGGAGCGCTCATGTCCATGGGCCTTGGTGCATCCGCCCAAGGCGGTGAGAACTGTCTGGCCCAGGCCGGCACCCTGCGCGGCTTCAAGCCCACGGACTGCCTGCAGGAAGGCGGCACCTACATCGGCGCCATCTCCAACGGCGGCCAGGTGGTGCCTCCAGGCTATCAGGTGCTTTTTGTACTGACCAAGGGTGAAGGCCTTGTCATTCAAGGGGTCTCCAATAACCCCATCTTCCCGGTGAACGAGACCGGCCTGTACACCATCCATCGCCTGGTGTACGACCCCAGCACGCTCGACCTGAGCATCGTGGTGCCGGGCGTGACCACGGGCTTCGATGTGAACTCCCTCCTCATCCAGGGAGGCGGTTCCATTTGTGCCGCTCTGGATGTCACCGGTACCAGTGTGCTGGTGGACAACCCCGATGCGGGCAGCCTGATCGCCATGGCCTCCGAGGTGTGCCTGGAGGATGGCAGCGCCACCGTCTCCGCTACAGTGAACGTGGCGCCTTACGTACCGCAGGGCTACACGGTGGCCTATGTGCTCACGCAGGGCCCTGGTCTGGTGATCGTGAATGCCGGTTCAGAGCCTGCCTTCGAGGTGAGCGCTCCCGGCACCTACACCATCCACACCCTCGTATACGATCCGAACACCCTTGACCTGGGAGTGGTGGAGCCGGGCGTGACCACCGGTTTCGATGTGAACGGCCTGCTCATCCAGGGTGGTGGTGCCGTCTGCGCCGCGCTGGATGTGGCCGGGGCTCCGGTCACCGTGAGCGAATGCCCGGTGGAATGCACCGCCTTTGCCGGGACCTTGTCCGGCTTCAAACCGACGGATTGCCTGCAGCAAGGCGGTACGTGGATCGGTGGCATCTCCAACGGCGATCAGGTCATTCCCGCAGGTTACGAGGACATCTTCGTGCTGACCCAGGGTCCCGGCCTGGTGATCCTGGCGGTCAATGAACAGCCGACCTTCAATGTGACGGCCACGGGTCTGTACACCATCCATCGTCTCGTTTACGACCCTGCCACGCTCGATCTGAGCATCGTGGTGCCCGGCGTGACCACGGGCTTCGACGTGAACGCCCTGTTGATCCAGGGTGGCGGTTCCATTTGTGCGAGCCTGGATGTAACAGGTACCAGTGTGCTGGTGGACAACCCATCAACGGGTACCATTACGGCCGAAGGTGCTGAAGTGTGCCTGGTGAATGGCATGGCCATGGTCTCCGCCACGCAGACCGTGGCTCCCTACGTTCCCGCCGGATACCAGGTGGTCTATGTGCTCACGCAGGGTGAAGGCCTTGTGATCGTGAACGCAGGTGCCGAACCAGCCTTCGAAGTGAGCGCCGTGGGTGATTACACCATCCACACCTTGGTGTACGATCCCGCCACGCTCAACCTGGGCATCGTGGAGCCCGGTGTGACCACTGGATTTGATGTGAACAGCCTGCTCATTCAAGGCGGCGGTGCGATCTGTGCTTCGCTGGACGTGGCCGGCGCTCCCATCAAGGTGATCGCCTGCGATGAGGAGTGTGAGGCCAATGCCGGCACACTGGAGTCCGATGCTTATGAGGCCTGCCTGACCGAGGAAGGGGTGGTGATCAGCGCCACGCCCACTGGGGACGCGTTCGTGCCCGCCGGATACAGCACGGTCTATGTGCTCACCGAAGGAGAGGGTCTTGTCATCGTGAACGCCGGTGCGACCCCGAGCTTCACGGTGACCGCGCCCGGCAGCTACACCATCCATACGCTGGTGTACGACCCCGCCACGCTCGATCTGAGCATTGTGGAGCCTGGTGTGACCACGGGCTTTGATGTGAACGGCCTGCTCATCCAGGGTGGTGGCACCATCTGCGCCAGCCTGGACGTGGCCGGTGCTCCTGTGAACGTGGTGACCTGTGAAGTGCC
>CAUJFM010000330.1 GCA_963169595.1 Bacteroidota bacterium
TGACCTACACCCTGAAGAAGTTCACCGCGAACGCCGTGCTGGCCGATGCCCTCTTCACCTTCGACAAGGCGAAGTTCCCCGGCGTGGAAGTGAACGACATGCGTTGATCCATCCAGTGCCGCTCGCGCGGCGCTGCCCAAGCAGGAAGGCCACCCCCGCGGTGGCCTTTCGCGTTTACCTTGGCGGACATGGTGCAGCTGGTGCTATCCACGGCGGTGTTCTGTGCCCTGCACAGCCTGCTGGCGCTGGACAGCGTGAAGCGGAAGGTGGCTGACCGGCCGGGCGCGGCGCGGTGGTACCGGCTGGCGTACTCGGTGCTGTCCACCCTCCTGCTCGGGTGGGTGGTGCTGGCCTACCTGCACGCGGACACGCACGGCCCTTGCTGGGTGCTGCCGCTCTGGCTGACGGTCCTGACCTGGGCCTTGGTGGCGGGTGGTGCCGCCCTTGCTGGAATGGCGGTGATGCGGTTCGGGGCCGCTGGCTTCCTGGGCTTGGTGCCCGAACAGAGCACCGGACTGGTGCGTACGGGGATGCACGGGCGGATGCGGCATCCCATCTACACGGGGATCATTCTCGCCATGGTGGGCTGGGTACTGCTCCACGCCACACCGGCCACCCTGGTGGTGGTGAGCATCCTGGCCATCTACCTCCCGATCGGCATCCACCTGGAGGAGCGCAAGCTGATCGCGGCCTTCGGGGAGGACTACCGGCGGTACCGTCGCGAGGTGCCCGCCCTGTTCCCCCGGTTGTGGGCCAGGTGATCTCCCCCATCTGGTCACGGAGCGGTGAGCTCATTAAAAAATTTTAACAGAACAGCGTTCGGCGTTGTACCCGTCGCCTACTTTCGCCCCATCTTTCAGTCGTGTCCGTCGTGACCCTCCGGTCGAACAAGCCGTCAGGTAAGCCCGCCCAGCGCGGGGCCGCGGAACGCCACCACCATCCGGTACAGGTCTTCCCCCGTCATGCATAATTCAGGGCACGGCCATCTGAGCAAGGTGACCATCGGCACGCTGCTCGTCGCACTGGGCATCATCTACGGTGACATCGGCACCTCGCCACTGTACGTGTTCAAGGCGATCATCGGGGAGGCGCCCATCAGCCGGCAGCTGGTGTTCGGCGGGGTGAGCTGTGTGTTCTGGACGCTGACCCTGCAGACCACCTTCAAGTACATCCTCATCACCCTGCACGCGGACAACCGGGGAGAAGGCGGTGTGTTCTCGCTCTACACGCTGGTGAGACGTTACGGCAAATGGGTCTATATCCCGGCCATCATCGGGGCCGCGTCGCTGCTGGCCGATGGCATCCTGACGCCACCGATCTCCGTGGCCTCGGCCGTGGAGGGTCTGGGCGGTGTGAAGGCCTTCGAGGGCATCATCGTTCCGGGCAACAACCTCACGGTGGCCATTGTGATCGGCATCATCGCGGGTCTCTTCTTCTTCCAACGCTTCGGCACCAAGGTGGTGGGCACGGCCTTCGGGCCCATCATGCTGGTGTGGTTCACCACACTGCTGGTGGTGGGCCTGGGCCAGGTGGTGCAGTTCCCGGTGATCCTGCAAAGCCTGAGCCCCTACTACGCCTACGACCTGCTGGTGCGGTACCCGGGCGGGTTCTGGCTGCTGGGCGCGGTGTTCCTGTGCACCACGGGTGCCGAAGGCCTGTACAACGACCTGGGGCATGTGGGCCGCCGCAACGTGCAGCTGGGCTGGATCTTCGTGAAGACCGCGCTGGTGCTGAACTACGCCGGCCAGGGCGCCTGGCTGATGGAGCACGAAGGCGAGCTGCTCGAGGGCCGCAACCCGTTCTATGAGGCCATGCCGCAGTGGTTCCTGCTGATCGGTGTGGGCATCGCCACCATCGCGGCCATCGTGGCCTGCCAGGCGGTGATCAGCGGTTCGTTCACCCTGATCAACGAGGCCATCACCCTGAACTTCTGGCCCCGGGTGCGGGTGAAGTTCCCCACGGACATCCGTGGCCAGATCTATATCCCCAGCGTGAACTGGCTGCTGTTCTCGGGCTGTGTGGCCGTGATGCTCTTCTTCCGCGAGAGCGGCGCCATGGAAGCGGCCTACGGTTTCTTCATCGTGGTGGCCATGCTGATGACCACCACCCTGATGTTCGGCTACATGAGCTTCGTGAAGAAGTGGCCGCGCTACCTGGTGTTCGGCCTGATGGGCATCTTCTTCAGCCTGGAGATGGCCAACTTCGTGGCCAACGTGGTGAAGGTGATCCGCCTGCCTTGGCTGATGGTCTTCGTGGCCCTGCTGATCGGGGTGATGTACATCTGGTACCGCGCCCGCAAGATCAACAACCGCTTCATCGAGTACGTGCGGCTTCCCGACCATGCCCAGCGCCTGAAGGACCTGAGCAACGACAAGGAGATCGCCAAGTTCGCCACCCACCTGGTGTACCTCACCAAGGCCGACCGGCCCAGCAATGTGGAGAAGCAGGTGATCGACTCGATCCTGAGCCGGAAGGTGAAGCGGGCGGACATCTACTGGTTCCTGCACGTGAACTACACGGACGAGCCCTACACCATGCAGTACCGCGTGATGGAACTGGTGGACGACAAGGTGATCCGCGTGGACTTCGACCTCGGCTTCCGCGTGCAGCCCCGCATCAACCGGCTCTTCAAGCATGTGCTGGAGGAGATGGACGCCTGCCACGAGCTGGAGTTCAAGAGCAAGTACGAGTCCATCCAGAAGGGCGACTTCCACACGGACATCTGCTACGTGCTGATGGACCGCTTCATGTCCATCGAGAACGAGTTCACCTTCACGGACGACCTGATCCTGGACGCGTACTTCGCCATCAAGACCGTGGCCCTGAGCGACCGGGAGGCCTTTGGCCTGGACCCGAACGTGACCATTGTGGAGAAGGTGCCCCTGGTGCTGCCCGCGAAGCGGGAACTGCCCCTGCGGCGGATGCCGAACCCACCGCCCCAGGTCTGAGCGGGCGCGCATACCGGCGGCCTGGCCGCGTGCGTTACGCTGGGGATGGCAACGCATTCCCCTCTCATGATCCGCTTTCTTCTGCTGCTCCTACTGGCCGCTCCCCTGTCCGGGTACGCGAAGCACCGCGTGGTGCATGTGCTGGTGGCCCTGTGCGACAACGAACACCAGGGCATCGTGAAGGTGCCCGCAGGCATCGGCAACGGTCAACAGCCGAGCACCAACCTCTACTGGGGCGCAGGCTACGGGGTGCGCACGCACTTTGACCGGGCGGCGGAGTGGGTGCGTGTGCCGGTGGCCGCGGCGGGTGTGCCCCACATCCTGGAACGGGTGGCGTGGAAGCACCGCGACAGCGCCGTGTACCTGGTGGCCGATGCCTACGATGGGCGGAACATCCGCGAGGCCACCGAGGACCTGCTGCGCTACGCCAGTGGGGCGGCGGGCAGCACCGTGCAGTTGGAGGGGCGGTCCGTGGCCATCGGCGGCGGTGCAGACCTGGTGGGCTACATCGGCCACGATGGTCTGATGGACTTCGCCCTGGAGGCGACCTACCCCGCCCGCGATGCCCGCACCCGTGAGACGATCATCCTGGCCTGCATCAGCAAGCGCTACTTCGCGCCGCACCTGCGCACCACGGGTGCCTCGCCCCTGCTGTGGACCACCGGACTGATGGCCCCGGAGGCCTACACCCTGAAGGCCGCGTTGGAAGGCTGGGTGCGACGCGAACCGGCCACGGCCGTGCAAGAGCGCGCGGCACAAGCCTACAACACCTACCAGAAGTGCGGCATCAACGGTGCGCGGCGCCTGCTGGTGACCGGCTGGTGACGCCGGGCACCGCACTCCTCCCGGGCATGCCCGACCTTTGTACCCATGGAGAAGACCACCCAACGCAGCGTGACGGCCACCCTGGAAGGAGCACCCTACACCACCCGTGTCACCGCCCGCGGGCTGGAGCTGATCGCGGACGAGCCCACCGACCATGGTGGTCAGGACCTGGGCCTGCGCCCGCATGAGCTGCTGTTGAGCGGGCTCGCCGCCTGCACGGCCATCACCCTGCGCATGTACGCCGACCGCAAGCAGTGGCCCTCCTCGCCCATCCACGTGACGGCGAACATGGAGCGCACGCAGCAGGGAGCGGAGGTGGATACGCGCATCCACCTCGACATCGAACAGCCGGCGGAGCTGACCGAAGAACAGCGCGCGCGGATGCTGCAGATCGCGCGGTCGTGTCCGGTGCACCGCACCTTGGAGAACCCGATCCACCTGAGCTCGGGCCTCAAGGCATGAGCAAGGAGCACACCTACACCAACGGCGAGGTCACCATCATCTGGCGCAAGGAGCGGTGCATCCATAGCACCCGCTGCTGGAAGGGCCGGCCCGCCGTGTTCCAGCCGGGACAGCGCCCCTGGATCAAGGCCGAAGGACAGGCCACGGAGGCGATCATCGCGCAGGTGGAGCAATGCCCCAGCGGGGCCCTCACCTACCGCATGAACGGT
>CAUJFM010000331.1 GCA_963169595.1 Bacteroidota bacterium
CATCGGCAAAGGCCTGGTATATGCGGCGCACCGTGGTCAGTTCGGGGAAGCTCTGCTCCACGCGCTCGCGCAAGCGTTCCTCATCACCGGGCCCATGGAGCAGGAAGGCGTGCGCCGTCCTCCCATCCCGTCCACCACGACCGGCCTCCTGGTAGTAGCTCTCCAGATCGGGCGGCGGCTCCAGGTGCACCACGCAGCGTACATCGGCCTTGTCGATGCCCATGCCGAAGGCGTTGGTGGCCGCCACACAGCGCACGGCACCGGTGGTCCATTCCTGCTGGATCCGTTCGCGCTGTTCAGCGGAAAGGCCTGCGTGGTAGGCCGCGGAGGAGATGCCGTTGTTGGCCAGAAAGGTGGCCACGCGCTGCGTGCCGCGCCGGTCGCGGACATACACGATCGCGGTGCCGGGGATGTTCCGCAGCACCTTCAGCAGGCGCCCCATGCGGTCCTCGCCGTGGCTCACCCACAGCACCAGCTCCGGGCGCTCGAAGTTGCCGCGCACCACGTGCGGCGTCTTGAACAGCAGGCGCTCCATGATGTCCGTGGCCACGCGCGGGGTGGCCGTGGCGGTGAGGGCCACGAAGGGAACGCCGGGCAGACGCTCACGCAGTTCGCTTACGCGGAGGTAGCTGGGCCGGAAATCGTACCCCCATTGCGAGATGCAGTGGGCCTCATCCACCGCCACCAACCCGATGGGCATGCGCGGCAGGCGGGCCTGGAACAGTTCAGTGCCCAGGCGTTCGGGCGAGACGTACAGGAAGGAAAGACGGCCCACGGCGGCGCTCTCCAATGCATTATCCACCTCGGTGCGCGACATGGCCGAGGTGACGGCGCGCGCCTGGATGCCCAGGGCACGCAGGCGGTCCACCTGGTCCTTCATCAGGGCGATGAGGGGGGAGACCACCAGGCACAGGCGCCCCATGGCCAGCCCGGGCACCTGGAAACACAGGCTCTTGCCCCCGCCGGTGGGCAGCAGCGCCAGCGTGTCGCGCCCGGCCATCACCGAGCGGATCACCTCCTCCTGCACCGGCCTGAAGGCCGCATATCCCCAGTGCCGGCGGAGCACCTCGTGGATGTCCGCAGGGGCGGGGATGTCGGAACGCATGGTGGACAAGGTCTGGGGCTGTTACATTGCGGCCGGGGTGCTCCGGGGCGAAGGGCTACCTTTGCTCCATCCCCATTCAAGCACGTCGACCCATGATCACGACCGGGCAAAAGATAGCCATCCAGCGTACGGAGAAGTCCCGCCTTCCGGAGACCGATCTCCAGAACATCAAGTTCGGACGGGTCTTCAGTGACCACATGTTCGTGATGGATTATGTCAACGGTGCCTGGGGGGCGCCGAAGATCGTGCCGTTCGCCGATCTGCGCATGAGCCCGGCGGCGCTGGTGCTCCATTACAGCCAGACCATCTTCGAGGGCCTCAAGGCCTACCGCACCGCCGATGGGCATGTGAACCTGTTCCGCCCGCAGATGAACATTGCGCGCATGAACCGCAGCGCCACGCGGATGTGCATGCCCACCATCCCGGAGGACCTGTTCCTGGAGGCCTTGGTGGAGCTGGTGAAGCTCGATCAGGACTGGATCCCCACCGGTGACGAGGCCTCCTTGTACATCCGTCCCTTCATGTACGCCACCGACGAGTACATCGGTGTGCGTCCCAGCGAGGGCTATCGCTTCATGATCTTCACCTGTCCGGTGCGCGCCTACTACAACGAGGCCGTGAACGTGAAGATCGAGACGCACTACAGCAGGGCCTTCCCCGGAGGAACGGGCGAAGCGAAGTGTGGCGGCAACTACGCCGGTGGTCTCTATCCCGCCAAGATGGGCCAGGACCAGGGCTTCCACCAGCTCATCTGGACCGACGGCCTCACGCACCAGTACATCGAGGAGAGCGGCACCATGAACGTGTTCTTCAACATCGATGGCACGCTGGTGACGCCGGCCTTGGATGGCACCATCCTGCGCGGTGTGACGCGTGACAGCATCATCCAGATCGCCAAGGACGAAGGCATCCGCGTGGAGGAACGCCGCGTTTCCGTGGAGGAGATCGTGATCGCGGCCCGCAATGGCCGGTTGATCTCGGCCTTCGGGGCGGGCACAGCGGCCACCCTCGCGCACATCGCCACCATCGCGCACAACGACGAGGTGTTCAAGCTGCCTGAGATGGGCGAGCGCAAGCTCGCCAACCGCGTGGGCCAGGTGCTGGACGACATCCGCCGCGGCCGCGTCACCGACAAGCACGGCTGGGTGGTGCCCGTGGTCTGAGCTCCTGCTGCTTACTTCACCCGCAGACCGGCAATGCTGTCCGGAATGATGGCCACGCCGGGCAGGCTGAACACGAGGACGTAGCCCGGCCAGCCGAAGTAGGTGACGCCTGCCAGGATGCTGAGCACCAGCAGGCTGCCAAAGAGCAGTCCCGTCAGGTGCAGCCCGATGAAGGCGAAGCGGTTCACCGGTAGACGGGCCTCACGGTCCACGGTGGAACGTTGCGGGCGTGGGGTGGGATCGGGTGTGGAGGTGCCGGCCGGCCGGTAATGCCGCAACCGGTCATCGTAGTTCCGCCGCAATTCCTCATCGCTCAGCACGCGGTAGGCTTCGTGCACCGCATTGAACACCACGGCCGCCCGTGGGTCCGGGTTGCGGTCCGGATGCCATTGCTTCACCCGCGCACGGAAGGCCTGCTTGATGGCGGCCGCGTCCGCATCCCGGGGCACCCCCAGCACGATGTAGTGGTCGTATCGCAGCAGTGCGCCCAAGGCCGTTGCTCTGTTGAATGCTGCCGATCACCGAAGGTCACGTATGCGATCCGGGGCTTCCGTGTATCTTACCATCAAAGCCATGGAACGCGTGCTCAAGGTCCTTTGGTGCCTGTCGGTGATCCTCCTCTCCTCCATGACGATGAAGGGGCAGGAATGGTTGCTGCGGGGTCGTGTGCTGGACCAGGCCGATGACCGCCCGGTGGCCGGCGCGCACATCACCCTGCGCGGGTCCGATGCGGGCACCACCTCGGACAAGGACGGTCGTTTCACGCTGCAGGTGCCCACCGCTACAAAGTGCGAGGTCACCATCACCCACGTGAGCTATGGCACCCTCACCCGCACCGTGGAAGCGCTGCCCGATGGCCGTGAGCTCACCTTCCGCATGGCCCTGCGCACGGTGGAGATCGGCATGGTGGAGGTGCGTGCCCCGGCCCCGGAGGTGGTCTTCGAGCGCACCGACCTGCATGTGGGCGACTTCCGCGTGAACGACGACGGCATCTGGGTGCTGGTCTACGGCCAGCAGCGGCTCTGGCATGCCGAGCAGGACGCTGGAGCAACGGTGTACAAGGAGGCGCGCATCCACCTGCTGGACACCCTGTTCCAGGAGGTGGCCAGTGTCGCCATTCCCGGCGAGGTCACCGCGCTGCACACCGACCATGCCCTTCGTCCCGTGGTGGAGACGCGCCATGCCGGGTGGTACGTGATCAGGGCCGGTGATGGCCTGGCCCTGCATCGTGTGGAGCTGCCCGCGCTGCGCAAGGCCGTGCTGCCCTGGACGGACAGTGTGCCGGGCGCCTTGCTGGGCAACAACCTCAACGCGGAGTATCCCGCCTTCGACCACATCGCCTACGACCCGGTGAAGGATACGGCGCGCCTGGTGTGCTCCGTGGTGGACGACTTCCTGCTGGAGCTCTTCCGCAGCCAGTACAAGTACATGAGCGGGCGCGATAAGGTGGTGGCCGGCGACATCGCCCTGCGCACCGGGCTGGACCGCGAGACCGTGGCGGGCTTCATGACCGGCTTCTCCCGCGATCTGTACTACAAGGTGCCCTATGCCCCCTTGTTCGTGGTGCGCGACACCCTGATGGTGTTCGATCATTACAAGGGGCGTGTGCGGGCCTTCACCAAGGGGCTTGAACCGCTGGAAGGTCCGGCCATCACCTACCACAACGAGCGGCGTTGGAAGCGCCTGCTGCACGACCGGGGTGAAGGGCGGATCTACGCGGTGTACGCCCAGGCCCTGCGCACCTGGCTGCGGGAGGTGGATGTGCATACCGGGCAGCTTGGTCCGGTGCGCATGCTCACCCACACCTGCCCGGATGAGCTGCAGGTGCACGATGGATACGCCTATTACGTGTACCGCGAGCCCGGTTCCTTGCAGAAGCGCACGCTCTACCGCGAGTGGGTGCGATGATGCACTGATGCGGCATAAAAGGATCTGGCTACCCAACTAGGCATGAGCGACCGGCCGCATGAAGAGGTGTAGAGGTTGCACCTGGCGGAGGATCGAACGTGCATCAGAACAGGAGTTGCGTCCGATACCGACCATGCCGACTACAGCTTGGTTCGGTTGGTATCGAACCTCTGCGTGCTCCGCGCCTCCGCGTGAACCACATATTCCCGATAGCGCATGATACGCGGTTCGATCTGCGTAGTTCTCACCGGCTCAGTAGGCCTGCCCCGGGTGCCGCTTCGGATAGTCCAGCCACACCAGGGTGCCGATGCCCGCGCTCAGCTCCTTCCAGTCGTCAATGGGCAGGTCGATGCGCACCAGGCCACAGGTGGGCAGGTTGCCGATGGGCTCACCGCTGAGCTGTTCGATCGCCTCGGTGATGCCCGGGTTGTGCCCGAAGAACAGCGCGCGGTGCACATGAGCGGGGAGCTCTTCCGCCACGCGCCGGATGGTCTGCGGTGAGGCGTGGTAGAGCTCGCGACGCAGCAGGATATCGCCTTCGGCCACGCCCAACTCCTTGGCGAAGAACAGCGCGGTGCTCCATGCCCGTGCGGCCGGACTGCTCACCAGCAGGTCCACCGGCTCACCGCGTTTCCGGAAGAGCCCGGCCATGAACGGGGCGTTGCGGTTACCGCGTTCGTTCAACGGACGGTCGAAGTCGGCCTGGCCGGGATCGGCCCAGCTGCTCTTGGCGTGGCGGCAGAAGTAGAGCGTCCGCATGGGACGAGGGTTCACACCGAGAGGTCCTTCATCGCGTTCACCAGGCTCAGCAGCATCACGTTCGGGTCCATGCTGATGGGCAGGTCGAGCCGCACCTGGCGGGCATCACTGAACTGCTGGCCATCGCGGAAGCCCTTGGAGATGGTGAGGTAGAGCGAGGCGGGGTATTCACCGGTGAAGTGGAGTTGCACGAGGCTTCCACCGGCCATGCGCAGCACATAGCGCGGATAGTGGTTGCCGGCTCTCCGCCAGGACAGGTCCTCCTCCAGCACGTGGCCCTGTTCGCGCAGGTCCTGGCCCCATTCGTCCATCACGTACTGGAGCACGTCGTCCACGAAGATCTCGTGGTCGCGCGGCAGTTGTTGCTGGCTCAGGTCCAGCGGGGCGAGCAGGCGTGAACGGGTGTGCCGCAGGGCGGTCGTCAGGCCATCGATCTGTGCGGAGAAGGTCATCATCAGCAGGTCTTTCTCAACCGGCAAGCTATCCGATGCGCACACGCCCGGCGGGTGTTGGTCCCATCCGTTATCCACGATCGATCCAACGATCGATCCGCGCTGCAGCGCTGCAGCGGTGCGGGTTGTGGCGCAGATGCCCGGTGGGAGATCGTTGATGGCCGGCTCAGCGTCCGGTGTGCAGGAAACGCACCGAGCTCCCGGGGCATCGGAAGTCGAGGTCGGGCGACCACTCCACGCGCCATTCAATGAAGAGGAGGAACAGGAGGATGAACGCTGTGGCGAGCACGGTGAGGACCATGCCCGTTACACGCCATGGGCGTTGCACCTGCTGCGCATTGCCGATGAGCCGCGTGAACACCAAGTTGATACCCGTCAACACCAACGACCAGCAGGCGATGTTGACCAGCAGACCCTGCGCATAGAGCACCCCGCTCATGCTGTTCACCCACGGAATGCTGGTGCGGTAGGGCAGGGGCAGGCCGATCAAGGAAGGCAGATGCTCATCCGGACAGGTGTCCGTGCGCTCGATGGTGAGGAGATCGAAGAGCACCAGGGCGGTGGCCACAAGCACGATGCGAAGAAGCAGGGCCGGGCGCATGTGGCAAGGTAGGGGGTGAACGGTCTGAACCATGGCAGGTCCGTTCATCCAGTTCCCATGATTCGAACAAGCCACAGTGGACTTCCTCGCCTGCCCATTCCCGTTCACGGGTCGGTGCGACCAAGGTCATCGGTCCATAGGCGTTCACCCATCATGGAAAAAGGCCGGCCGATGCGATCCTGCCTATCTTTCCGAACATGCGCAGCAGTCTTCTATCCGGACTGTTCATCACCAGCACGGCGGTCGTGGGCCAGACCCATGCAACGTTGTTGCCTGCGGACCCCGACTATACGGCCGTGGTGGCCGAGGACCTGGCCGGCACAGGCATCACGGTCCTCAATGCGGGCTTCCAATACCTCCCGTATGCCATCGGCACCTTCAGCGACTCCCTGGGCAGCATCGGCATGACCGGTGGAATGGTGCTGGCCACCGGGCTTGTGCAGGTGGTCGAGGCGCCCAACCTGTCACAGGGCACCTCGATGGCGGGCGGTGTCAGCGGCCTGATGGATCCGGACCTGCTACAGTTGCTGAACCCACCGGCGCCGCAATGGGATGCGGCCATCTTGACGATCGACCTCATCCCGGCTGGCGATACGCTGCGACTTCGTTACGTCTTCGGCAGCG